>NZ_JBIUWI010000012.1:48428-100949 GCF_044743385.1 Pseudomonas sp. NPDC087639
CTGCTGAGTGAATTTTCCTTATCGTGTGAAGGATTGGTAAAGGTCTGTACCCGTGGCGAGGGGATTTATCCCCGATGGGCTGCGAAGCAGCCCCACAACCTCAGGTTTCATATATTCAGGCACACCGCATTCTCTGGATTTGGGCCTGCTGCGCAGGCCATCGGGGATAAATCCCCTCGCCACACAGGGACCCCGGACAGATCCGCGGGGTAGAGCCATTGCCAGAGCAATACCACCAAACCCCAGGGCATGACGATGCACCAATGCTGTGCAATACTCGGCGCCTTTTTCTGTGGCGAGTATTCCTACGTAAACCAGCTAATGCCTCTCCGAAAACCCCACTTTTACCGAGAGTTGTCGCTGAATGTTGTGGTTTATAGAGTGAAAACGCCTGCAGAAGGCTTTTTATACTGCACGCCCCGCTGATCTTGAAGGTTTGTCCTGCAAGACGCGTCTGCCCACGAAGCAGGCGCGGTTTCCTGCCAGCCAAGGCCTATCGGCCGACGCTTCGATACTCGGTGGTCATATCCAATAACAAGACGAGGTTGTATCCCTATGCCAGTTGGCAATCACCTGCCTCACGGCGAAACCGCTCAGGGCGGTCCGCTCAAACGCGAACTCGGCGAACGGCATATTCGCCTGATGGCACTCGGTGCCTGTATCGGCGTCGGTCTGTTTTTAGGTTCGGCCAAGGCCATCGAAATGGCTGGCCCGGCGATCATGCTCTCCTACATTCTTGGCGGGCTGGCGATCCTGGTGATCATGCGCGCCCTCGGCGAGATGGCTGTGCATAACCCGGTGGCCGGTTCGTTCAGTCGCTACGCACAAGACTACCTCGGCCCATTGGCGGGCTTTCTCACCGGCTGGAACTATTGGTTCCTGTGGCTGGTGACCTGCGTGGCGGAAATCACCGCCGTGGCCGTGTACATGGGCGTCTGGTTCCCCGACGTACCGCGCTGGATCTGGGCGCTAGCGGCGCTGGTCAGCATGGGCTCGATCAACCTGATCGCAGTGAAAGCCTTCGGTGAGTTCGAGTTCTGGTTCGCCCTGATCAAGATCGTCACCATCATTGCCATGGTGATTGGTGGCGTCGGCATTATCGCTTTCGGTTTCGGCAACGATGGCGTGGCACTGGGGATTTCCAACCTGTGGGCCCACGGCGGGTTCATGCCCAACGGCATTCAGGGCGTGTTGATGTCCCTGCAAATGGTCATGTTCGCCTACCTCGGCGTCGAAATGATCGGCCTGACCGCCGGTGAGGCGAAGAACCCGCAGAAGACCATCCCCAACGCGATCGGCTCGGTGTTCTGGCGGATTCTGCTGTTTTACGTCGGCGCCTTGTTCGTGATTCTGTCGATCTACCCGTGGAATGAAATCGGCACCCAGGGCAGTCCGTTTGTGATGACCTTCGAACGTCTGGGCATCAAGACGGCCGCCGGCATCATCAACTTCGTGGTGATCACCGCTGCATTGTCGTCCTGCAACGGCGGCATTTTCAGCACCGGGCGCATGCTCTACAGCCTGGCGCAAAATGGTCAGGCCCCGGCCGGTTTCGCCAAGACGTCGAACAACGGTGTGCCGCGTCGTGCGCTGCTGCTGTCGATTTTTGCGCTGCTGCTGGGTGTGCTGCTCAACTATCTGGTGCCGGAAAAAGTCTTCGTCTGGGTAACCTCGATCGCCACCTTCGGCGCGATCTGGACCTGGGTGATGATCCTGCTGGCGCAACTGAAATTCCGCAAAGGCCTGAGTGCCAGCGAACGTGCCGGCCTCAAATACAAGATGTGGCTGTACCCGGTCAGTTCGTACTTTGCCCTGGCGTTCCTGGTGCTGGTGGTCGGCCTGATGGCGTACTTCCCGGACACGCGCATTGCCCTGTACGTGGGCCCTGTGTTCCTGGTGCTGCTGACCGTGTTGTTCTACGTGTTCAAGCTGCAACCGACCAACGCGGCGCAAGGCGCGGTGCGTTCGGTTTCGTAGTTTGCAGAGGCTGAAACAGCAAAGCCCCGGTCGAGAGATCGGGGCTTTTTTGTGGGTGATACCCGGTCGCGGGGCGGGTAAAGCAGGCATGACCGTTGGTCGGAATCACCCGCCTACCTGTAATTTCTGACAGTAGACCGGCCCATCCCCTTGGCCTAGCTTGAAAGCCCGGCAAGTGGCAACGGCAAGGAACGGGCATGAAAGGATTTTCCGCAACGAGCGTGATCGGCGTGGCCGATGCACTTATCCACTGGCAAATATTCTTCGTGCTCCGCACTGCGGTTGGCCTTGATCAGGCGGCCAGCAATTTTGCGGCGTTCTGTGTGGCCGCGGCATTCTCGTTTTACGTGAATGCGCTTTATACGTTCGAGCGAGAAACGTCGGTGTTCGTCTACCTGATGTTTATCGGCCTGATGGGGGCCGTGAGTTTCGGCGTGGGCGTGATTGCTGATGCCCGTAATCTTCCCGGGCTAGTGACCGTGGCTTCGTTTTCGTTGCTGAATATCTTGTTCGGGTACTGCTTTTTCCGTTTTGTATTGTTTCGTGAGCGTCAGACATGAACGTATCACTGACGGATTACCCCCTGACGTCCGAGTCTTGCGTGACTTCACTGCCCTTCGTAGTCGATCTGGACGGAACCCTCCTCAAGTCCGATTTGCTGTTCGAATGCGCAATGGCCTTTATCCGCAGTAAGCCGTCCCAATGTCTGAAACCTTTGGCCTGGCTCAGTCATGGCAAGGCGTATTTGAAAGAGCAATTGGCGCAATCGACGGAAATCGATGTCGCCACGCTGCCCTACGATCCCGACGTACTCTGGATGATTGAGGGGCAACGCAAAAGCGGCCGGAAAATAGTCTTGGCCACGGCCAGCCATTATTCATTGGCAGTACGCATTGCTGAACACCTGAAGGTGTTCGATGAGGTGTTGGGGACCACCCTTGAGCGCAACCTGTCGGGAATGCACAAACGTGATGTGCTGGTCACGCTGTACGGTGAAGGAGGGTTCGACTACGTCGGTAATTCGTTAGACGATCTGCCGATATGGCGCTCGGCCAGGCAAGCCTATGTGGTCAATCCGTTAGCGGGTGTCGAGCATGCCACTCGGCACTTGGGCAACGTTGTCCAGGTGATTCGCTCTGACACGACCAGCTTCAGAAGTTGGTACAAAGCCTTGCGCATTCATCAATGGGTGAAGAACGCGCTCATTTTTGTCCCTCTGCTCGCCGCCCATCAACTGGCCAACCCGCTGCCGCTGTGGCACGGCGTGCTGGCTTTCGTATTTTTCGGGTTGTGTGCATCGGGTGTGTACATCCTGAATGACCTGCTCGACCTTGCCGATGATCGCAAGCATCCGACCAAGCGCCATCGACCGTTCGCCAGTGGATCTTTGTCGATCAAGTCCGGATTGATGGTTTTTCCTTTGCTGTTGCTGGTGTCCTTTACTGGCGCCTGGTTTTGCCTGCCTCGGGCATTCGTCGCGGTGCTCGCCTGTTACTACGCACTGACGCTGGTTTATTCACTGGTGTTGAAGCGACTGATGGCGCTCGACGTGATTGCCCTGGCCCTGCTTTACACCCTGCGCGTCATTGCCGGTGGCGCCGCTTTTGAGCTCGAATTGACGGGCTGGATGCTGGCCTTCTCCATGTTCATGTTTTTGAGTCTGGCGCTGGTCAAGCGTTATGCCGAACTGTTAGTGGCGCTGCACAGCGGGATCACCGGGAAAACCGGTGGCCGCGATTACTTTCCCGCCGATCTGGCGATGCTCTCTTCATTGGGTGCAGCGTCCGGTTATCTCGCCGTCATGGTGCTGGCGCTTTACATCCATGACAGCGCGACCACTGCGCTCTATGCACATCCTCGATGGATCTGGCTGGCATGCCCCGTATTGTTGCTCTGGATCACCCGGATCTGGCTACTCACCCATCGCGGCCGAATGAATGACGACCCGGTGGTGTTCGCATTGCGCGATCGTTTGAGTCTGGCGATGGGCGCGGTGTTTACGCTGATTTTCTGGGTGGCGGCATGAAGCCGGCACTGACCTCTTGGGGAGCCTACCCCGATGCACCGCAAACCGGCCATCCCTGCCACTGGCAAACTGACGTGGAGCTGCAGTGGCAGCAGTTGATCGAGGCCCACGGCAGCACGTTGCCGTTCGGAAATGGCCGCAGCTATGGCGACAGCTGTCTGGCCGTCAGTGATCATGTGTTGCAGTTACGTCCCTTGAGTCGCTTCATCGAGGCTGACTGGGAGAACGGTGAGATCTGCGCCGAGGCCGGGGTGACCCTGGGCGAGATTCTGCAACTGGCCATCCCGCACGGCTGGTTTTTGCAAGTTACGCCCGGGACGCGGCATGTGACGCTGGGCGGAGCGGTGGCCAATGATGTGCACGGCAAAAACCATCACCGGTGCGGGACGTTTGCTCATTCGGTGGTGAGTTTCGGTCTGCACCGGTCCCAGCAATCGCCCATGGTCTGTTCGCCAACGGAGAATCCCCAATGGTACGCCGCCACAATCGGTGGACTGGGCCTGACCGGCGTCATCACTTGGGTGAACCTTCGCTTGCGCAAGGTCCAGACCAGCCTGATCGACACCACGCGGGTGCGCTTTGACGGGCTGGATGACTTTTTTGCCCTGTCGGCCGAAATGGATGCCCGGCACGAATACAGCGTTGCATGGATCGACTGTCTGGCCAGTGGCAGTGCGCAAGGGCGCGGTGTCTTTACCGCCGGGGATCATTGCGAAACGGGTGCGCTTCAGGCCGCAGTGCCGCGTTCGCTGCACATGCCGATCCGGCCTCCGGTGTCGCTGATCAATCCGCTCACTTTGAAACTGTTCAACCGTCAATACTGGAACCGGCAACCGACAACCCGACAATTTCGGACGGTCGCCTACAGCCCGTTTTTCTATCCATTGGATCGAATCGAGCACTGGAACCATATATACGGACGCAAAGGCTTCCAGCAGTTTCAGTGTGTTTTGCCGAGCGCGGTGGCGCAGGCGGCATTGGCCGAACTGCTCAAGTCCATCGCCCGCAGCGGTGCCGGCTCCTTTCTCGCGGTGCTCAAACGTTGTGGCGATATGGCTTCCCCCGGGCTGCTGTCCTTTCCAATGCCGGGCATCTCACTGGCACTGGATTTCCCGCAGAACAGTGCCCTGACAAAAAAACTTCTGCCGCGTCTCGACGCCATCGTCCGCGAAGCGCATGGCCGTTTGTACCCGGCCAAGGACGCACATATGAGCGGCAGCGATTTTCGCCAGGCCTATCCCGCCTGGGAGCAAGTGGAAGCAATGCGCGACCCGGCCCTGATTTCCCGTTTCTGGCAGCGAGTCATCCGATGAAAAAAATACTCATTGTGGGCGCTACATCGGCCATCGCCAGTGCGTGCGCACGACTTTGGGCGGCTGAATGCAGCGAGTTTTTTCTCGTCGCCAGGGATGGGCAAAAGCTGCAGCAAACCTGCGCTGACCTGCAAGCCCGAGGTGCTAGAGCGGTAACTCCCTATGAGATGGATGTCAGCGATACTGCCGGGCACGCCGTCATGTTCGAGCGCTGTATGGCAGCGTTGCAGACGGTGGATATCTGTCTGATTGCCTATGGCTCCTTGCCGAATCAACGCGAGTGCGAACAAAGCGTTGAGGTAGCCTTAAGGGAGTTCGCCAACAACGGCAGTTCGGTGATAGCCCTGTTGACGCTGTTGGCTAACCGCATGGCCGCTCAGCATCGCGGCACCCTGGCGGTGATTTCCTCGGTGGCCGGGGATCGCGGACGTCCTTCCAACTATCTGTACGGCGCAGCCAAAGCCGCAGTTACCGCATTTTGCGAAGGCTTGCGCGCGCGCTTGTTCAAATCGGGTGTGCATGTGATCACCATCAAACCCGGTTTCGTCGATACACCGATGACCCGTGGGCTGGCGCTACCGGCGTTGCTGGTGGCGCAACCGGATAGCGTCGCGCAACGCATCGTCGCGGGTATCGAGCGCAAGGCGGCGGTACTTTATGTGCCCGGATTCTGGGCGTGGATCATGGGGTTGATTCGGGCCATACCGCAGCCGATTTTCAAGAGGCTGAATCTATGAGCCAGGCGCTGATGCTCTCCGGGTGGCGCTATCGGGTTCTGATCGGTTCGGTGGTCTGTTCCGCCCTTGCATATCTGGCCGTTTCCCTGTGGGGCGGGTGGCCGGCCGTGAGCGCGGCCCTCAGTCGGGTGGGCTGGGGGGAGGGAGGGCAAATCGTCGGGCTGGTGCTACTCGGCTACGGTCTGCGTTTTTTGCGCTGGCAGGTCTACCTCAATGCCTTGCGCCATCCGCTGCCCTGGTGGCCAAGTCTGAAAATCTATCTGGCGGGATTCGCCCTGACCACCACCCCCGGCAAGGCAGGCGAGGCGTTGCGCGGAGTTTTGCTCAAGCGTTGGGATGTGCCGTATCCACACAGTTTTGCCGCACTGTTCAGTGAACGCCTGTCGGACTTGATGGCAATGGTGGCATTGGCCCTGTTCGGATTGAGCGCGCATCCCGAATGGTTTTCGATGATCTTTGCCTGTCTGGTGCTGTTGGTGTGCGGCGTATTGCTGGTATCCCGACCAGCACTTGTCGGTGCTCTTGATCGACGGGTCGATCAAAGGAACGGTTGGTTTCCCCGTTTGTTGCGTCATGTCGTTCAAGTGTTGCACCAGTCCCATAGTTGCCACACCCCACGCCGCCAGATTGGCGCGACGCTTTTGAGTGTTCTGGCCTGGGGGCTGGAAGCGCTGGCGTTTTACTGGATTCTCAATGCCATGGGTGCGGATGTGCCTCTGACGTCCGCGATGTTCATTTATGCCGTTGCCATGTTGGCCGGTGCCTTGAGTTTCATGCCTGGCGGGTTGGGCAGTGCCGAAGCGGTGATGGTGGCGTTGCTGGTATCGGGCGGCGTGGCATTGCCTGATGCGATTGCGGCGACGGTTTTGTTGCGGTTGGTGACGTTGTGGCTGGCGGTGGGGTTGGGGGCTGTGATGCTTGCCTATAGCAAGCAATGACGGTTCCACACGCGGACATTAACTATGGATAGTCGGAGCGGCCATGTTTTCAAAACGAAGTAAACAGCTATTTAACAAATACACCCTGTTGTTGCTCATTGTTGCGCTTGGCACCGTGTTGCGTAGCTATGATTTGTTTGGGAAAAGCTTGTGGTTTGACGAAGTGTTCAGCGTCAACGTAAGTGATCCGAATCACAGCCTGAGTGAAGTTTTTCATGTGACGGTCGAAGATGTTCATCCTCCCTTCTACCAGATTCTGCTTTGGCTTGTTTTTCATGTTTTCGATTACGGAGAACGTGTGGGGCGGGTACTTTCGGTTGTTTTTGGCGTGGCACTGCTTCCAGCAATATATTGCCTGGGACAAAAACTTTTCAATGAGCGCGTTGGCACAATTGCAGCGCTGTTGAGTGCGGTTAACTTTATTTTTATTGCGGCGGCTAGAGATACAAGATCCTATAGCCTATTGGTTTTTTTGGCAGTGATGTCATTTTTGTTTTTTCTCAGGCTGATCGAAAAAAAGAATGCTCCGGCAGTAGTGGTTTATGCGGTTTTTGCATCGATGCTAGTAAATACTCATTATTTTGGCTTCTTTATGGTAATGACTCAGTTTGTTCTATTGTTTTATTTTTCGATGCGGGCGGGTGTCGATAAACGCCTGCTTATTTCAGGTGGTGCTGCCGGGTTAATCATTTTGTTCTCGTTAATTCCCTTGTTTTCTTATGTGTTGATCAATCTCAGGAGGACTGACACATGGATACAAAAACCGAACGAAGATTTTCTAATAGAAATTTTTGTTCTGCTGTTCGGGGATCTGTCAGTGGTATTGCTCTGTGGGATGTTTATGGTGTTTGCACTAGCCAAACTTTTTGTGCAGGCAGACAAGAGTGATTCGTTAAAGGTGTTGATGCTCTGGTGGTTTTTAGGTTTTACAATGGCGTGGCTTCGGTCATTGTTTTATACGCCAATATTGTCACCCAGAAACATGATTGTCTTTATGCCGGTCATTATAGTGCTTGTGTCCTTTGGCTTTAATCTCGTGCGTGAGAATTTTGTTCGGTGGCTGTTGCTGGGGTTTGTTTGTGTGATGTCAGTGTCTTCTTATCTGGCGAGTCCTGAGTATAGTAAGCTGCGAATTGAGCATGATCTCCGGTCGCCAGTGAAGAAGATAATCGAGGATGCTAGAAATATCCCTGTATATGGTGATTCGGTTTATTCTGATTATTTAAAGATTCTGGGTTCGCCTGTTCGTGCTGCTCCCTATGAAAAATTGTTGGCTGAAATAAAAGAACATAGTACGCCACACTGTTTTTACATACTGGATATCGATCGGCTTCGCGATTATTCCGATCAGTTGGATGTGATGGTCGTAGAAAAGGTGGAATATCAGAAAACTTCGATTGCATTGCTCAAATCAAACGGGACGCAGGGGTGTGAGCCAGGCGCATTGACTTACAAATAAGTCAATGCGCCTGTTTACTTGTTTCTCAAAATTTGAAAGCAGGGAACTGGCGCCAAATCTGCCATCAGTGGCGCCAGTGTGCTTTCAAGCAGCCACCACTTCCTGCGGCTCAAAACTATCCGCCCGCGCCATCTGCCACATCCGCGAATAGAACTCTCCGTTCACTTCCCCGGTGAGCAATTCCCCCGGCTTCAAAAACACATGCAACTGCGAGAACAGCTTGATCTCGGTCGCCGACATGCGTCGTACCAGATGCTTGGCCGACAGTTGCGATGGATGGTCCAGCCCGGCCGCCGCGAGCATTTCAGCCAGGGCCTTCAACGTGTTGCGGTGGAAGTTGAATACCCGCTGCGCTTTGTCCGGCACGACCAGTGCGCGTTGGCGCAACGCATCCTGAGTGGCGACGCCGGTCGGGCATTTATTGGTGTGGCAGCTTTGCGACTGGATGCAGCCGATGGCGAACATGAAGCCGCGCGCGGAGTTGGCCCAGTCTGCGCCGATGGCCAGCACGCTGGCGATGTCAAAGGCGCTGACGATCTTGCCGCTGGCGCCGAGTTTGATCTTGTCGCGCAGGTTCAGGCCGACCAGGGTGTTGTGGACGAACAGCAGGCCTTCGCGCATCGGCACGCCGATGTGGTCGGTGAATTCCACCGGCGCGGCGCCGGTGCCGCCTTCCTTGCCATCGACCACGATGAAGTCCGGCAGGATACCGGTTTCCAGCATGGCTTTGGCGATGCCCATGAACTCCCACGGATGGCCGAGGCAGAACTTGAAGCCCACCGGTTTGCCGCCGGACAGTTCACGCAATTGCTGGATGAAATGCATCATCTCCAGCGGCGTGGAAAACGCGCTGTGGCGGGATGGCGAGACGCAGTCTTCGCCCATCATGATGCCGCGGGTTTCGGCGATTTCCTTGGTCACTTTGTGCTTGGGCAGAATCCCGCCATGGCCCGGTTTGGCACCTTGGCTCATCTTGATTTCGATCATGCGGACTTGCGGATTCTGCGCCTGAACGGCGAAGCGTTCCGGGTCGAAACGGCCGTCGCTGGTGCGGCAGCCGAAGTAGCCGCTGCCCAGCTCCCAGGTCAGGTCGCCGCCGTGTTCGCGGTGATACGGGCTGATGCTGCCTTCGCCGGTGTCGTGGGCAAAGTTGCCGAGTTTCGCACCCTGGTTCAACGCGCGAATGGCGTTGGCGCTGAGCGAACCGAAGCTCATCGCCGAAATATTGAACACCGAGGCCGAGTACGGCTGAGTGCACTGCGGGCCGCCGACGGTGACGCGGAAACTGCTCGGGTCGCTCAACGGCGCCGGGCGCATCGAGTGGCCGATGAATTCGAAGCCGGACTGATAGACATCGATCAGCGTGCCGAACGGCTTGTCGGCGCTTTCATTCTTCGCCCGCGAATACACCAGCGAACGCTGGGCGCGGGAGAAGGGCAGGGCGTCGCTGTCGGACTCCAGCAGGTACTGGCGGATCTCCGGGCGGATGCCTTCGACCAGATAACGGATGTTGCCGAGGATCGGGTAATTGCGCCGCACCGCGTGCGGACTTTGCAGCAGGTCGAATATACCGATCAGGCTCAATACGCCGGTCACAGCGGTGATTGGCCACAGCCAGTCGTGTTCGAGAAAAGGCAGGCTGGCGAGGGTGAAAATCACGCAGACGGCAAAGAAGGCGTAGCGGCTCAGGAGTGACAGGCTCATACGGTTTCCTTGGGTTCGGACTCGGGTTTTAAAGATCGTAGCCTGCGGCAGTCCTACAGTTAGATGCATGGCTTGCCCCTTTAGGAGCTGCCGAAGGCTGCGATCTTTTCAGGCGTTTTGTGCCTGGAGAAATATCGAAAACAACTCGGACTGGGACTTGATCCCGAGCTTGCTGTACATGTGTTTCTTATGGACTTTCACGGTTTCTACAGAGATTTCCAGCTTACGAGCGATTTCTTTGCTCGAGCAACCGCTGAGCATCAAGCGGCCGACATCCAGTTCCCGGGCGGTCAGTTGCGCGCCCTTGAGTTGTTGCACCGAAGCTTCCAGTTGCACCCGCCAATCCGCCGGAGCAGGTGAGGCCGCGAGGGACACGGTTTCATTGATTTCGTAAGGCAGACGCTGGCGCAACAAGCCTAATACCCACGGCTGAATCAGCGACAACAGCGCGATCTGTTCAACTGTAAAACGCTGTTTGCTGCCCAGCGACAGGCACAACGTGCGTTCACCCTGGAGCTGACAATTGAACTGGATTTCGTCGGCCACCACATTCAGACGAAAGTATCGCTGGTAATACTCGGTCAGCTCGAAATGCTCCGGTGCCACTTCCGAGAGGCGATACAACCCGGTGCGCGATTGCTCGCGGCAGGCGATGTAGAACGGGTCGAGCAGGTACAGACCGCGCAGATAATCCTGGAACAACTGATCAGGGCTACCGTCTTCACCAGGGCATTCGGCAAAGACTTGCGGGTGCTGATCGGCGCTGAACAGCAACGCCACCCAGCTATCGAACGGCACGTACTGATCGAGAAGACGCACCAGTTGTGCCCAGAAATTCGGCTTGTCCAGCGCATCGATCAATTGCCCGACGGCGCGGTGCCAGGTGATGTCGTCAAACGAAAGTGTCATCGATCTACCCCTATCGGGTTACCCCGGCCGCGTGATTCCCTGGCCGGTTGCTTGCTGCGCATACTGGCCCACAGACAGGCACCGGGCAATCTTTCAGCGCCCGGCACACAAAACAAGGATCACAGATGAAAGTCGAACTCGCCCAACTGGCGGGCCGTGACAATGGCACTGCCTACAACCTCCAGCGCGCCCTGGCGGCAATTGCGGCTTGTGCAGCCGACACGCAACTGATCGTGTTTCCGGAAACCCACCTGATGGGTTTCCCGACCGCCGACACCGTCGCACAAACATCTGAACCGGTGGATGGCCCGACCGTCAGCGCGGTGCTGGCCGCCGCCCGCGAACGCAACATCGCTGTGGTGATCGGCATGGCCGAGAACGACAACGGGCGCTTCTACAACACCACGCTGCTGATCACCCCTGATGGCATCGCCCTGAAATATCGCAAGACGCATCTGTGGGCGTCGGATCGCGGTGTGTTCGAGGCCGGTGACCGTTATGCGACCTGCGTGTGGAACGGTGTGCGGGTGGGGCTGCTGATCTGCTACGACATCGAATTCCCGGAAACGGCCCGGGCTCTTGCACAGCTCGGCGCTGACCTGCTGATTGTCACCAACGGCAACATGGACCCGTACGGCCCGACTCACCGCACCGCGATCATGGCACGCGCGCAGGAGAATCAGGCGTTCGCGTTGATGGTCAATCGGGTGGAAGCAGGGGATGACGGTTTGATGTTTGCCGGCGGCAGCGCGCTGGTGGATCCGCTTGGGACTTTGCTGTTTGAGGCGGGGCGTGAAGAAGGACAGTTCACGGTTGAGCTGGATTTCAGCCAGTTGCAGATTGCGCGCAGGGATTACCGCTATCTGGATGATCAGCGGTTGAAATTGCCGGGGGAGGTGGTGGTGCGGTCTTCGGGTGTTCGGGAGTTGTTGATTCCTGCCGGTTAACCGCTGCTCTCACCCTAACCCTCTCCCGGTGGGAGAGGGGACTGACCGAGTCGCTTTTTCGAAGTACACCGACCTGAGATATCCAGCCGAACTCGGGGCTTGAAAGCGACAAAAATCTGCCCCCTTTCCCCCTCGCCCCCCCTGGGGGAGAGGGCTGGGGTGAGGGGGAAAGATCTCAAGTCGTACAAATATTTCAGTCACACCAAAACAACAAAACAAACCCGCAACATTCGCCGAACTCGGCTCTGCCATAAATCCAATAATATTTCGGAGTAAGTCGCCCATGGCTCGTTTGCAACGCACCCTTTCGCTAGGGTCGGTGGTGCTGTTCGGCATCGCCTACATGACGCCGATCATCGTCCTCGGCACCTTCGGCATCCTCGCGCAATCCACCGCTGGCATGGTGCCCGCCGCGTATCTGGCGGCGCTGGTCGCCATGTTCTTCACCGCCATGAGCTACGGTCGCATGGCCGCCGCGTTCCCGGTCGCCGGCTCTGCTTATAGCTACGTGCGCAAGGCCATCAGCCCGAAACTCGGCTTTATCGCCGGTTGGGCGGTGCTGCTCGATTATCTGTTTCTGCCAATGGCAATCTGGCTGATCGGCGCCGCTTATCTGACCTCGGCATTCCCGTCGATCCCGCAATGGATCTGGGTACTGGCGTTCATCGGCATCACCAGCGCGATCAACATCGTCGGCCTGAAACTGGCCAACGGCATTAACGCCTTGCTGATGCTGGTGCAGTTTCTGGTGCTGATCGCCTTCGTCGCCCTGTGCGTGCACTACATCGGTGGCGACGCGAGTACGCCGCTTTGGTCGATCAAACCGTTCTTCAACGGCGACATGCAGATGCCACTGATCATGAGCGGCGCGGCCATCGCCTGTTATTCGTTTCTGGGCTTCGACGCGGTCAGCACCCTCACGGAAGAAACCCGCGATCCGCGCCGCACCATTCCTCGCGCGATCATGTTGATCACCCTGATCGGCGGGCTGATCTTCGTCGGTGTGTCTTACTTTGTGCAGATCGCCCACCCGTCGTTCCAGTTCGACAGCGTCGACTCGGCGGCTTATGAAATCGCGCGCAATATCGGCGGCGACCTGTTCGTCTCGATCTTCCTCATCGGCCTGATTGTCGGCCAGTTCGCCTCGGGGCTTTCGGCGCAGGCCAGTGGTTCGCGACTGCTGTTTGCCATGGGTCGCGACGGGGTGTTGCCGAAATCCTTCTTCGGCACGCTGCACGCGCGCTTTGGCACGCCGGTCAACAGCATCCTGCTCTGCGCAGTGGTGGCTTTGCTGGCGCTGAAACTCGACGTGACGACGTCCACCTCGTTCATCAACTTCGGCGCGTTTCTCGCGTTCAGTCTGGTGAATCTGTCGGTGATTTTTCACTACTGGATCGGCGGCGAAAAAAAGGGCCTGCGTGAGCTGGTGCTGTTTCTGGTTTTCCCGCTCATTGGTCTGGTCGCGGACTTGTGGTTGATGGTCAGCCTCGATCATCTGGCGGTCTGGCTCGGCCTGAGCTGGCTGGCGATTGGCGTGGTGTATCTGGCGGTGCTGACCGGTGGTTTCCGTCGCCAGCCACCGGAAATGGATTTCCAGGAAGCCAGCTGAGGCGCCTTCAGGCAGCGGGTCGGCTCTGGCGCATCGGCAGTTCGACACGAAATGTGGTGCCCACATCCAGCTCGCTGCGCACCGATATGTTTCCGCCGTGTTTTTTCACGATGCCGTAAGACAGGGATAAGCCAAGCCCGGTCCCTTCACCGACGGGTTTGGTGGTGAAGAAGGGGTCGAAGATTTTTTGCAGGGTGTCCGGCGCGATGCCCGATCCGGTGTCGGCGACTTCAACCCAGGCGGTGTCTTGCGCTTGCCCGGTGCGCAAAGTGATGGTGCCACGCTCCGGCCCCATGGCCTGGGTGGCGTTGACTATCAGGTTCATGATCACCTGATTGATTTGTGAGGGCAGACACTCGATATCCGGCAATGCCTGATACTCCTTGATCACGTCGGCCTTGTATTTGAGTTCGCTGGCGACGATGTTCAGGGTCGATTCGATGCCTTGCTGCAGATTGGCCCACTGCCACTGCTGATTGGAATCGACCCGGGAGAAATCCTTCAGATCCTTGACGATCTGCCCGACGCGACCGATGCCCTCCTTGGATTCGCGGATCAGCACGGGAATGTCTTCAAGCATAAAATCCAGTTCGACCTCTGTGCGCAATTGCGCCAGCCGTGTCACAGCTTCGCTGTCCGCGGCGTTATCGAGCGTCTGGCAGGCATCAAGCACAGTCAGCAATTGTTTGAAGTAGCCGTCCAGCGTGCCGAGGTTGGAGGAAATGAAGCCAATCGGGTTATTGATTTCATGGGCCACGCCCGCTGCCAATTGCCCGAGTGAGGCGAGTTTTTCCGACTGCACCAACTGACTTTCCAATTGCTTGCGCTCGTCGATCTCTCGCTGCAGTTCTTCGCTGGCCTGCTTGAACTGCGCGGTGCGCTGATCCACCAGATGTTCCAGTTGGTGCATTTGCAGTGAGGCTCGTTCAGTCATCTGCCATTTGGTCAGCAGGGTGTTAGCCATCTGCTGCACTTCGATGTTGTCGAACGGCTTCTTCAGGATCAGCAGCCGATCATGGGCGTGCAGACGTTCCAGCAGTTCGTCCCAGGAATAATCCGAATACGCGGTACAGACCACCACTTGCAACTGCGGATCCTGTTGCCACAGGTGCTCGATGGTTTTCGCGCCGTCCCAGCCATCGGGCATGCGCATATCGACGAAAGCCAGCGCGTAGGGACGTTGTTCCTGCATGGCCTGAACCAGTTTGCCCAGACCTTCTTCACCGCCGTAGGCAGAGTCCAGCTCGAACAAGGGGCGCAGGGGGCGGGCCTCGGTGCCGAACAGCGCGGTCTCCATTTCGTCCAGCTCCACCGAGTGTGGCGCCGCCGGAGCGAGAATCTTGCGAAAGTCCTCATGAATCGACGGCATGTCGTCGATCAGCAGAATGCGACGGTTCGAAAGCTCGCTCATGCGTTCTCCGTGACGCTGACCAGAGGAATTTGCAGGGTGAATAACGCACCCTTGCCCGGTCCGTCGCTGTGCGCGGTGAGGTGGCCGTTCATCTCGATGGCCGCCAGGGCACAGCTGTGCAGGCCGAAACCGTGGCCCTCCTTGCGAGTGGTGAAGCCATGGGCAAAGATCCGCGTCATGTTCTCCGGCGCGATGCCCTCGCCATCGTCCCTGACGCTGATTTCGAGGAAGTCTTCCTCCACGACTTTTACCCCCAGTGTCATGTTGCGTGGGCGGTTGCTGAGGTCGGACATCGCGTATTTGGCATTGCTGATGAGGTTGATCAGGATCAGCAGCAAACGGTGTTTGTCGGCCATCACCTGGGGCACGTCGGCGTATTCCTTGACCACCGTAACGTGATGTCGGGTCAGTGCCCCGGCGTTCATGCGCAGGGCATCCTCGAGCAGTTCGTTGATAAACAGCGGCTCGGTCATGCTGTTGGCCCCAGCGTAGGACTGCTGGGTGGCGACGATGTCCTTGATGTGGTCGACGCTTTTGTTCATCTGGTTCAATTCGTCGACCATTTCCTGCTGTTCCAGGGCGATCGCGCCGACCAGTTGATTGAGGTAACCGGGCAGCAATTTGCCCTTGGCATCCTCGTTGAGAAAATGGCCAAGATCGTGCGGATGCTCGTTGATCAATTGCATCGCCTTGCCCAATCCCTGCGTCTTGCTGGCACGCAGCTTTCGCGCGATCAGGTCGGAAGAAATGTTCACGCTGTTGAGCACATTGCCAACGTTGTGCAGCACATTGGTCGCGATTTCCGCCATGCCGGCCTGACGCGCAGCGTCGAGCAGTTCGCGCTGGGCATTCTTGAGTTCGCGGGTGCGTTCCTCGACCCGTTGCTCCAGTGCATCGTTAGCGGTTTGCAGAGCCGTGTTGACTCGGTTGATCTCGGCGAAGCTGCGGATGAGGCGAACGGTCAGCCAGATCAATGACAGCATCAGCAGCACGGCGAACAGCAACAGGTAAAAGTGGTATTGCCTCTCGATGACGTCGACCCGCTGCTGATCCCGGTCAAGCATGGTGGTGATGGTGTCCAGACGCTCGGCCACGGGAACGGCTTCGATGCTTTCCAGCAACTGATTGACCAGCGGCTGCTCGCGCGCAATCAGCTTGATGTGATTGCTCATGATCCTGATCGGCGCCTGAAAATCCTCGGGCAGGCGTTGTGCATTCACCGCCAGTTTGTTCAGCCCGACCTCAATGTCGGCGGCCTTTTCAGCGGAGGTGACCTGGGAGAACTCCAGAGCACTGAGCAGCAGGTCGTAGGTGTCGGTGATGATGTTCTGCAACTGAAGTTTGTCGAAATCAGACAGGTTGGCCAGTTGCGCGTGGATATCGTCTTCGGCCGTCGGCAGGAACGCCAGAGAGTTGCGCAACAAGGCGTTGTGCGATTTGAACTGTTCCACCAGCCGGATTTTTTCCTGCGTCGCTTGCCGGTAGCCCTCGTGGGCGACGCTCCATTGCGCCGAGTCATTGCGACCATGGCCGGATTCCAGAGAATCGAAGCGCTGCCACAGTCGAGTCATTTCGTTCATGGGCGAGACCAGTGGGTCGTAGTTGTACGAGATCGCCACCCTGGCTTTGAGCACCTCATTTTCCCACAGGGCGTTCTGCTGTTTGATCTGCCGGATCAAATCCCGAGACTCGGTGTAGGTCATGGTCTGTTCGGTTCTGGACTTGAGGTAAAGAAACAACAGCGTCGAGGCCAGCACGACAACCACCAGTGTGAGCAACAGCAGGCTGCCGCGACGTGAGATGGTGTTCATGGCTTGCCCTCCCATTGGCCGGTCAGGGTCTTGAGAAACAGGATGATCAGTGTTTTGTCCTCTTCGCTGGGCATGCGCCCCAACTGGTACTGGAACATCGCGTCCACGGCCCGTTCGAGGGTGGGCGCCGAGCCGTCGTGAAAGTACGGCGCAGTGAGCGCGACATTGCGCAGACTCGGCACTTTGAACACGGCACGATCGGCTTCGTCGCCGGTGACATTGAAGCGCCCCTGATCGGCTCCGGTCGGGTTGCCGCGATCGGCGATGTAGTCGCCGAACACGCCAAATTTCTGGAACATGTTGCCGCCGATGTTCACCCCTTGATGGCAGGCAATGCAGCCGTATTCCTTGAAGCGCTGGTAGCCGTACTTTTCCTCCAGGGTCAGGATGTCGGTGTTGCCCAACAGGTATTGATCGAAGCGGGAGTCGGGCGTCAGCAAGGTGCGTTCGAAGGTGGCCAGCGCTTGCTGGATATTGGCCTTGGTCACGCCGTTCGGGTAACTGGCGGCGAAGTCCCGCTGATAATCGGCGTCTTTGGCGATGCGCTCGACCACAGTGTTCCAGTCGCTACCCATCTCATGCGGGCTGGTGATGACAACGTTGGTCTGCTCCTCCAGCGTCTCGGTGCGGCCGTCCCAGAACTGGCGGAAGTTCAGGGCGGCGTTGAACACTGTCGGCGTGTTGAAGGCCACCGGTTTGCCGTCGAAACCCAGTGAAAAGGCACGGCTGTCGGCACCGTTCTTGTCCAGTTGGTGGCAACTGGCGCACGACAGCGTGTTGTTGATCGACAGTCGTGGCTCGTGGAATAACCGGCGACCGAGTTCAACCCGCCGGGCATCCTGTTGCACCACCGGCGGCAAGGGTTTGAGCGGCTCGTTCAGCGGTTCCGCATGAGGGCTGGCACAGAGTCCGCAGAGGGCCAATACGATGGCGTGGCGCAAAAAGCTCATGGGTAAACGTCTTCCAGACTTGAGGCCGGTGTCGGGCTGTTCATCACACCGTCCATGGCGCGGGGCCTGCGCCGGCGAGCAAATGTGCAAACGCATCGGGCGGCAGGGCTTTGCTGAAGTAGTAGCCCTGGCCTTCTTCGCAATGTTGGGTCTTGAGAAAAGCCAGTTGCTCGGCGGTTTCGATGCCCTCGGCGATGACGTTCAACCGCAAGCTCTTGCCCAGGCTGATAATGGCGCTAACGAGGGCGGCGTCGTTGCTGTCGTTGCTCAGGCCGCGAATGAACGACTGATCGATCTTCAGTACATCAATGGGAAACCGGCGCAGGTAGCTCAGGCTTGAATAACCGGTGCCGAAGTCATCGATGGCCAGTCGTGTCCCCAGCGACTTCAGGCGATTGAGCACGGTCATCGTCGCCTCGACGTTCTGCATCAGGACGCCTTCGGTGATTTCCAGCTCCAGCCAATCGGCGGCCAGACCGCTTTGCTCGAGTATCCGCTCGACGTTTTCGACGAAGTCACGCTGGCGAAAGTCGATGGGCGAAATGTTCACCGACATGCGGATGGTCGGCAGTCCCGCGACTTGCCACGCCCGGGTCTGGCGACAGGCCTCGCCCAGCACCCATTGGCTTAGCGGCACGATCAGCTTGCTGTCCTCGGCCACCGGAATGAAGTCCGAAGGATAGACCAGGCCGTGGCCCGGTTTCTGCCAGCGCACCAATGCCTCGGCACCCACCACTCTGGCACTGCGCAGATCGATTTTCGGTTGGTAGTGCAAGACGAATTCCTGCTGTTGCAAGGCCCGGCGAATGCCCGACTCGATGCTCTGCTGTTCGCGGGCGCGCTGGTTCATCGCATCGATGAAGAAACCGATGTTGTCGGGGCCGTTGTCCTTGAAGTTGCGCATCGCGGTTTCGGCCTTTTTGATCAACTCGATGGCCTCGAGGCCGTCATCGGGATAGACGCTGATGCCCAGGCAGGCGGTAACGCTGATGTCATGACCGGCAATCGTCTGCGGCAGGCGGATGGCGGCGAGCACTTTTTCGGCAATGCCACGGGTTTGCTGGGGATGGCTGATGTCGCTGAGAATCACCACGAACTCGTCGCCACCGTAACGAAAGACCGAGTCTGACTCACGGACGCACTGCAACAGTTGCTGGCCGACCCGTTTGAGCATCTCGTCGCCCGCCGGATGGCCCAGTGCATTGTTGATGCGCTTGAACCGATCCAGGCCGAGGAACATCACCACCAGTTGCTTGTCATGGCGCCGGCAGACGGCCATCGCATGGCTCAGGCGATCACCGAGCAGGGTGCTGTTGGGCAGACCTGTGAGGGTGTCGTATTGCAGCAGGTGCGAGACTTTCAGCAGTTCATGCACCCGCGCCTCGATGCTTTGCTCAAGGCCGAGCATCTTCAGCGCTGCGTCCTGGGCCAGTTGCCATTTCCACGTCAGGGCGCTGGCCATCTGGCGGATTTCCAGACTGTCGAACGGCTTTTTCAGGATCAGCAACTGGTCGCCGAACTCCAGGCGTTCAGCCATGGCTTCCCAGCTGTAGTCGCTATAGGCCGTGCACAAGGCAATTTGCAGGTTCGGATCGACGCGCCACAGTTGCTCGATGGTTTCCAGACCGTCCCAGCCGGGCGGCATGCGCATGTCTATGAAGGCGAGGGCGTACGGGTTGCCCTCGGCGAGCGCGCGTTGAACCAGCGCCAACCCTTCCTGACCCTGGTAGGCGGAGTCGAGCTGGAAGGTCAGATGCGTCGTCAGACGGGTGCCGAACAGCGTCTGTTCCAGCTGATTCAGATCTGCATCGTCCGGCGATTGTGGGGCGAGGATCTTGCGGAAGTCGTCGTGAATCGCCGGTGTGTCATCGATGATCAGGATGCGCCGATTGGTTTGTGCGAATGCTGCGCTCATTCTTCACCCTCCTGCGGGTCCGCCGCCTTGTATCCGTCTCTGAGCAGTTGGCCAGCCTCCTCGGCGCTGACCGCCTCGATGAAGTAGAGCCCCTGCGCACTGGGCAGGGGACTGACCGTGGACGGCGCGAAATGCTGTTCGGGCTTGGGCGGACCTTCGGCGATGATGCCAATGTCCAGATCCCGGGCGAAGTTGACGATGGCGCGCAGCGCATTGGCGCCGGCCGCATCCTGGGCTGCGCTGTCGATGAAGCGCTGGGCGAGTTTGAGGTGATTGACCCGGTAGGTTTTCAGGTAATCGAACGAGGAGTATTCGGTGCCGAAATCATCGATGGCAATGGTCACGCCCAGTTCACGCAGACGCGGCAATGCGTCGTTGTGAGTCCACTTGGTCTGGGCCAGTGTGGCCTCGGTGACATCGAAACGCAGGTCCCAGGGCGCGAGTTCCCATCGTGCGGTGGTGCGCAGAACGTCGTAGATCAGCTCGTGACCACTCTTGAGTTGGGCCAGAGAAAGCTTGATCGCAATCACCGGTGGTGCCACGCCTTCGTCGCGCCAGATCTGCATCTGGCGGCAGGCGCGATCCAGCACCCAGCGCCCCAGAGGAATGATCGCGCCGGTTCTTTCCGCTGCCGGTACGAAGGCGCTGGCCGGCAACAGGCCGAGGCGTGGGTGCTGCCAGAGGACTTGCGCCTCCATGCCCAGAATCCTGCCACTGTGCAGGTCCATCTCCGGTGCGTAATGCAGCCTCAACTCATCCCCTTCGAGGGCCGTCATCAATTCGCTGACAATGGTCATGCGTTCCGCCACTTCCCGGGAGATCTCCTCTGAGTGGAAGTGGTACTGGTTGCGGCCCATTTCCTTGGCGCGGTACAGCGCCATGTCGGCCTGCCCCAGCAGGCTGTCGGCGTCGAGGCTGACGGCGCTGTAACTGCTGATGCCGATGCTGACCGAGATGTGCAGGGCATTGCCGGCCAGGTTGTAGGGGGCCAGCAGTGTGTCGCGGATATGGGTGGCCATGGCGGCCGATTGGGTCGGGTCGCTGACGTCCAGTTGCAGAATCGCGAACTCGTCGCCGCCCAGACGCGCCACGATGTCGTTTTCGCGCACGCTGGATCTGATGCGCCGGGCGACTTCCTGCAACAGCAGATCGCCGATCGGATGCCCCAAGGTGTCATTGATGCGCTTGAAGTGATCCAGATCCAGGTAAAACACCGCGAACGGCATGGCGCCACGGCGCGCGGCGGCGAACGCCTGGTGCAGGCGCTCGATCAGCGTGGCGCGGTTGGTAAGCCCCGTCAGGCCGTCGGAGCGGGCCAGCAACGCCAGTTTGTCCTCGACCAGACGGCGCTCGGTAATGTCCAGAATGATGCCCTCGACTTCAAGCAGCCGGCCGTCATGATCGCGTACCGGTATGTAGCGGTTTTCTACCCACCGCCAGGTGCCCTGGCCGGTGCGCAGACGAAACTCGATGGTTGCGCCCGACGCGTGCCGATCCAGTACCCGGGCCATGGCCGCATCGACGTTGGCCTGATCATCAGGATGAATCAGTGCCTGCGCCCAGTTCGGTGAGCCCACCAGATCCGCCGCGACATGGCCGTAGCGAGTGATGTTGTGGGAGATATACATCAAGGCAAACGACGGGTCGCCGCGCAGTCGATACAGGATGGTCGGGCTGTTCTGCACGATCATATTGGCGTCGGACAGTTCCCGGGTGCGCGCCTGAACCGCCTGTTCCAGCAGGTTCATTTTCAGCGCGGCGTCTTCAGTCATTTGCCATTTGACCGTCAGGGCGCTGGCCATCTGGCGGATCTCGATCGCATCGAAGGGCTTTTTCAGAATCAGCAGGCGGTCGTTCAGCGCCAGGCGCCGGTCGATGTCTTCCCAGGAATAGTCGGAATAGGCCGTGCAGAGGGCGACCTGCAACTTGGGGTCGACTTGCCACAGCCGTTCGATGGTCTCAAGCCCGTCCCAGCCCGGCGGCATACGCATGTCGATAAAGGCCATGGCATAGGGGCGATTGTCGGCCAGCGCGGCTTTGAGCTTGTCCAGCGCTTCACGGCCCTGAAACGCCGAGTCCAGTTCGAAATGCGGGGTCCGTACCGCAGACGGGGTGCCAAACAGCAGGCTTTCGGTCTCACCCAGGCCGTCGTCCGCCGGGGTGGCGGGGCAGAGAATCTTGGCGAAGTCGCCATGGATCGCCGGGCTGTCATCGACGATCAGCACACGTCGATTGACGAGCGCGGGGGGCAGGTTCATGCCGCACCGACCATGGGGTCATATGGTGTTGTCATCGGGAGCATCCGTTTCCCTCGGCACAGGCCTGTTCGAAGACCGACGGAGTCGTTCAACCTATTGAGCATAGTTGGCGTCCCGTTACTTCGCATGCGCATTCGCGCCGAAGATTTGCGTGAAGGCTGCCAAAAATCATCTAGCCTTTGACTCAGGCGCGGGCCAGCGAGGCGGTCGGCCCGTTGCGTCGTTTGCCCCTGTAATGCTTGAGGTCACGCCATGGAAGAGCAAACCGCCCCGCCGCAGCCGCACCGTCCCAAAGTGTTGCTGGTCGATGACGAGGAATCGATCCTCAACAGCTTGCGCCGCCTGTTGCGGGGCCAGCCCTATGATGTCCTGCTGGCGACCAGCGGTGCCCAGGCACTGGAAATGTTGGCGCAGCAGCCGGTGGACCTGGTGATGAGCGATGCCCGCATGCCCACTATGGACGGCGCCTCGTTGCTGGCCCAAGTCCGCGAACGCCATCCGGCGACCGTGCGCATCATGCTTACCGGCTATGCCGACCCGTCCGCCATCATCAAGGCGATCAATGACGGGCAGATTCACCGTTACATCAGCAAACCGTGGAATGACGAAGAGTTGCTGCTGATCCTGCGTCAATCCCTTGAGCATCAACACTCCGAGCAGGAACGCCAGCGCCTGGAGCGCTTGACCCGGGTGCAGAACGATCAGCTCAAGCTGCTCAACAGCACCCTGGAAAAACATGTCGCCTCGCGCACCGCCGAACTGCAACAGACCGCCGACATGCTCGATCTGGCGTACGAAGAGCTCAAACACAGTTATGTCACCGGCACTGAGGTGTTTTCGCTGCTGGCCAACCTGCGCTTGCCCCCGGCCAAACAGACCAACCGGCAGATCATCGAATTGGTGCGCAGTTACTGCACACAACATGGTCTGGATGAAGCCACCAGCCGCGACCTGACCATGGCCGCGGCGCTCTACAACATCGGCAAGCTGAGCTGGACCGACGGCATGATGACGACGCCATCGGATCTGCTGCGCCATAACGATCGCGAGCGTTATCGCGCTTATCCAAAGCAGAGCGAATCACTGCTGATGACCCTGGACCCGATGAAGGATGCCGCACGGCTGATCCTGCATCACCAGGAGCGTTGGGACGGCAGCGGCTTTCCCGACCGGCTCAAGGGTGAGGCGATTCCATTCGGTTCACGCTTGCTGAAACTGGCGGTGGACTTCGTCGAGTTGCAACGCGGTTTGATCCTCGAGCGGCAGATGAACAGCGATGAAGCGCTGCTGTACCTGCGTCAGTACGCCGGGCGACTGTACGATCCGGAACTAGTCGAAGACTTCATTCAGGTGTGTGCGGCCTTCCTCAGCGACGTCACCTTGGCCGACCCTACGGTCAAAGTGCTGAGCACGCGGGATCTGGCGGCAGGGATGATTCTGGCGCGCAATCTCAATGCCGATAACGGCATGTTGTTGCTCAATGCCGGCAAGGTTCTCAGCGGCCTGTTGGTGGAAAAGCTGATTGCCTTTGAGGCCATGGAAGGCGGCCAATACAAGATTTTCGTCAAGGTGCCCGAGGAGGTTCAGGCGGCGCTCAACGCCCAGAGTGGATGATCGGTGAGGTGACGCCATGGGCGGGGCGTGGGATCCTTGGGGTTTTTCCAGGCCGGTGGCTCACCCATGACCTCTGCATCCGTTGTCTCCCCGCGCATCATTCGCATCGCCGCTGCCCTGTTGCTCAATGCCGATGGCCAGACCCTGCTGGTGCGCAAACGCGGCACCACGGCGTTCATGCAACCGGGCGGCAAGATCGAACCGCACGAGTTGCCGCTGCATGCCCTGGCCCGTGAGCTGGAGGAAGAGCTGGGATTGCTGATCGACCCGGCGCAGTCGACGTTCCTCGGCCAGTTCTCCGCACCCGCCGCCAATGAGCCGGGCTATGTCGTTCAAGCCGACATTTTTCAACTGACCATCGATGCCGAGGTCTGCCCGGCAGCCGAAATCGAAGAGGTGATCTGGGTCGATCCGGCCACTGATCCTGCTATCGACCTGGCGCCATTGACACGCGACCTGATCCTGCCGTTTTATCGCCGTTCGCTCACCGCCATCGCCTGATCATCCCCGCAAAGGACGTTGCCATGATCCCGCTTCAAGACCTGCTGATCTTCGCCGCCGCCGCGTTGCTGATGGTGCTGACGCCGGGGCCGAACATGATCTACCTGATCTCGCGTTCGATCTGTCAGGGACGCAAGGCTGGCGTGACATCGTTGCTCGGCGTGGTGGCCGGGTTCTTTGTGCATCTGTTTGCCGCCGCCGCCGGTTTGACGGCGGTGTTTCTTGCGGTGCCAATGGCCTATGAAGTGTTGAAGTGGGCCGGTGCGCTGTACCTGCTGTGGCTGGCCTGGCAAGCGGTGAAACCCGGCGCGCGTTCGCCGTTCGAAGCTCAGCAGTTACCGGCGGACTCGTCACGCAAACTGATCACCATGGGCTTTCTCACCAGCGCCCTGAACCCGAAAATCGCCGTGTTCTACCTCTCGGTGTTTCCGCAATTCATCACCCCTGAACACGGCTCGGTGTTCACCCAGAGCATCATCCTCGGCCTGACCCAGATCAGCGTCAGTTTCTGCGTCAACTTGCTGATCGCGCTGTTCGCTGCCGGCATCGCTTCGTGGTTCGTGCGCAACCCGACGTGGCTGGCGATGCAGCGTTACTTCATGGGGATGGTGCTTGGCGGGCTGGCCGTGCGGTTGATGCTTGAACAACGGCGAGGCGCTTGAGATGTGGATCGAGCGGCTGGATGCCAGCCATGCCCTGGCCTATCGCGAACTGATGCTTGAAGCCTACGACCGCCATCCACAGGCGTTCACCTCCAGCGTGCGCGAACGCGCGGCGATGCCGTTGAGCTGGTGGGAAGCGCGGCTGACCAGCAAGCTTGATGTGGTGCTGGGTGCATTCGAAGCGGGGGTGTTGGCCGGCATTGTCGGGTTGGCGTTCGAACCGCGCGAGAAGGCCCGGCACAAGACAACCCTGTTCGGCATGTACGTCTCGGCGGATTATCGCCAACACGGTCTCGGTTTCGAACTGGTGCAAGCCGCGCTGACCGAGGCACAAAACCACCCCGGGCTGAAACTCATCCAGCTCACCGTCACCGCCGGCAACGATGCGGCCTTCAAGCTGTACCAGCGCTGCGGCTTTATCCAGTTCGGTCTGGAACCGCTGGCGGTGCGAGTCGGCGAAGACTACTTCGACAAGATCCACATGTGGCGTGAACTCTGACCCTCCCACCTAAGTGAACAGCATTACCCTAAGAGAGGGGCTTTTGTGGCGAGGGGATTTATCCCCGATGGGCTGCGAAGCAGCCCCAAACCCTACAAACGCGGTCTCTCTGAAACACCGTGTGCACAGGTTTCAGGACTGCTGCGCAGCCCATCGGGGATAAATCCCCTCACCACAATGAATCTTTTTATCCGGCAAATGTTCAGGCAGGGGGATCGAGGTTGTCCAGTGCCCGGTTTACCGTCAGTTCGCCGAGCATCACTACCTGCTGAATGCCGAGCAAAGTGTTGCGATGCGGCGTGTCGAGCAGTCCGGCGAAATCACTGAGCATCACGCTCGCCGAGGCAAGGGATTCACAGGCGTGGGCGAGGAGGGTTTCGTTATCGGTGTCGGGAGTGACGTGGAACAGGGTGCTGGGGAGGCGAGGCGGGTTGGGCGTTACCTTGAACATGGTGAATCTCCGTAAAGGCTAAGCCGCCACGACTCATCGCTAAACAAGTAAAGGTGGCGGCTGTACGCAGGTTAGCGATCCGGGTTACAGAAACCCCGGGTAGACCCTAAGGTCTCCCACGCACAGCCACCATTACGCAGGATGCTGACGAAGACCGTCTGGCATCGAGATGGGGGCACTGGTGCGGCCGGATCGCTAAACCCGATCGCTGAATGTTCAGCGACCGACAAACGATAGAGGTCAGGCACAAGGCGCACAAGCCGGCGGATTCTGGCGTAGCTGTAGGCCGTGACGCAAGGATGTGTAGCCTGAGTCCGTGTCTGGACATGTCGTTTAAACAGCAGCCGTTTAAGATCTTTTGATTTTGGAGTTTCAGCGCACCGCGCTAACGCCATCCAGCGTCGAAAACGATGTGTCCTTGGCCGTCAGCAGAAAATCGCGCATGTACGGCGCATCGAGCATGTCGGCGCGTATCCCGGCGTACAGCGTGGCGAACAGACCTTTCTCGCCCAGTCGCTTGCCCTTCACGTAACCCCGCGAGCTGTACTCATGCAGCGCCCAGTGCGGCATGCCGCAGACGCCACGGCCGCTGGCGACCAGTTGCATCATCATTACCGTCAGCTCCGAAGTGCGCACCAGCGCCGGTTCGATGTCGGCCGGTTCAAGGAAGCGGGTGAAGATGTCCAGTCGGTCGCGTTCCACCGGGTAAGTGATCAGGGTTTCTGTCAACAAGTCTTCGGGGACGATGTAGGGTTTGCTCGCCAGCGGGTGCTGATTGGCCACCGCGAGCATGGCTTCGTAGGTGAACAGCGGCACATAGGTGATGCCGGCGATTTCCAGCGGATCAGAGGTCACCACCAAATCCAGATCACCTCGGGCCAGGGCCGGCAGCGGGGCGAAGGAGAAGCCCGACGCGAGGTCGAGTTCGACTTCCGGCCACGCATCGCGGAACTGGTCGATGGTCGGCATCAGCCACTGAAAGCAGCTGTGGCATTCGATCGCCATGTGCAGGCGTCCGGCAGTGCCGCCGGCCAGTCGAGCGATGTCGCGCTCGGCGCCGCGCAGCAGCGGCAGGGTGGCGTCGGCCAGTTGCAACAGGCGCAGGCCGGCGCTGGTGAAGCGCACCGGTTTGGTCTTGCGCACGAACAACGGCATTCCCAGCCGTTCTTCAAGCTCCTTGAACTGGTGGGACAGCGCCGATTGGGTCAGGTGCAACCGGTCGGCGGCATCGACCAGGCTGTCGGCTTCGCGCAGTGCGTGCAGGGTTTTCAGGTGACGGATTTCAAGCACCGGCTGGCTCCATGAGGAAAACTTGTGATCAACACGAAAAGGTTGAGTTTGTCTCATGTTGGCTTGACTGTCGACAATGGCGCCATCTTTTACGCAATGGAGCACATTCGACATGGCCGTGGCCCACACCCTTGGTTTCCCGCGCATCGGCGCCGACCGCGAACTGAAAAAAGCCCTCGAAGCCTACTGGAAAGGCGATCTCGATCAGGCCGCGCTGAACCAGGTTGGCCGTGATCTGCGCGCCACTCACTGGCAGTTGCAGAAAGCTGCCGGTATCGACTTGTTGCCGGTCGGCGACTTCGCCTGGTACGACCAGGTGCTGACTCACTCGCTGACTTTCGGCGTGATCCCTGAGCGTTTTGACGGCGTACGCGACGAGCGTGGCCAGCCGACCCTCGACACGCTGTTCGCCATGGCTCGCGGCGCCACGGCTGGTTGCTGCGCTGATGACCACGGCAAGACTCAATATGCACAAGAGCTGACCAAGTGGTTCGACACCAACTACCACTACCTCGTCCCGGAATTCAGCGCTGATCAACAGTTCAAGCTGAGCTGGGAACAGTTGTTCGATGAAGTCGAAGAAGCCAAGGCGCTGGGCCATAACGTCAAACCGGTGATCATCGGCCCGCTGACTTACCTGTGGCTGGGCAAGGCGAAAGGCAACGACTTCGACAAGCTCGACTTGCTTGAGCGTCTGCTGCCGATCTACAACCAGATTCTCGTGCGCCTCGCCGAGCAAGGCGTGGAGTGGGTGCAGATCGACGAGCCGATCCTCACCCTCGACCTGCCGCAAGCGTGGAAAAGCGCCTTCGAACGCGCTTATCACATCCTCCAGTACTCGCCGCTGAAGAAACTCGTGGCGACGTACTTCAGTGGCCTTGAAGACAACCTCGGCTTGGCCGTAGGCCTGCCGGTGCAAGGTCTGCACATCGACGCGGTGCGGGCGCCGGAGCAACTCGGCCAGGTGCTGGATCGCCTGCCGA
Source organism: Pseudomonas sp. NPDC087639 (assembly GCF_044743385.1). Taxonomy (NCBI): domain Bacteria; kingdom Pseudomonadati; phylum Pseudomonadota; class Gammaproteobacteria; order Pseudomonadales; family Pseudomonadaceae; genus Pseudomonas; species Pseudomonas sp. NPDC087639. The sequence goes on from NZ_JBIUWI010000012.1 coordinate 76,393, forward strand.
CTTACAAGATTCTTTCGGTGGGGCTGGTCAACGGGCGCAACGTCTGGCGCTGCGAACTGGAGCAGGCGCTGGCACAACTGCAGCCGGCGCAGGAGCGTTTCGGCGACAACCTGTGGGTCAGCAGTTCCTGTTCGTTGCTGCACAGCCCGGTGGATGTCGAGCGTGAAGACAAGCTCGATCCGGAGCTCAAGAGTTGGTTGGCGTTTGCCGTGCAGAAGTGCAGCGAAATCTCCGTGTTGCGCGATGCCTTGAACGATCCACAGGCGCCCAAAGTGCAAAGCGCATTGGCCGAGAACCGAGCGATTCAGGCCAGCCGTGCGCAGTCGCCACGCGTCCACAATGCCGAGGTACAAGCGCGTATCAAAGCGATCAATGCCAACGACAGTCAGCGTCATTCGCCGTTTGCCAAACGCATCGCCCAACAACAGGCGCGCCTGCAATTGCCGACGTTCCCGACTACCACCATCGGTTCTTTTCCACAGACCGGCTCAATCCGTCTGGCGCGCCAGGCGTTCAAGCAGGGCAAGCTGTCGGCCAACGATTACCACGACGCCATGCGCAGCGAAATTCGCCACGCCGTGAAGATTCAGGAACGCCTGGGGCTGGATGTGCTGGTACACGGTGAGGCCGAGCGCAACGATATGGTCGAGTACTTCGCCGAGCAGCTCGACGGCTACCTGTTCACCCGTTTCGGCTGGGTGCAGAGCTATGGTTCGCGTTGTGTGAAACCGGCCGTGATTTATGGCGACCTCAGTCGCCCGAATGCCATGACCGTCGACTGGATCACCTACGCCCAAGGCCTGACCGACAAGGTCATCAAAGGCATGCTGACCGGCCCCGTGACCATGCTGATGTGGTCGTTCCCCCGTGAAGATGTGTCGCGCAAAGTCCAGGCGCAGCAATTGGCGCTGGCCCTGCGTGACGAAGTGGTGGATCTGGAAAACGCCGGGATCAAGATCGTCCAGATCGATGAAGCGGCATTCCGCGAAGGCCTGCCGCTGCGCCGCGCACAATGGCAGGCGTATCTGGATTGGGCCGTTGAGGCCTTCCGTCTGACGGCGTCGGGCGTGAAGGATGAAACCCAGATCCACACCCACATGTGCTACAGCGAATTCAACGACGTGATCAAGGCGATTGCCGACATGGACGCGGACGTGATCACCATCGAAACCTCGCGGTCGGACATGGAATTGATCGAAGCCTTCGAAGCGTTCGACTACCCCAACGACATTGGCCCGGGCGTCTACGACATCCACTCGCCACGGGTGCCGGATACCGCCGAGATGGTCAAGTTGATGAAGAAGGCGGTGCAGCGGATTCCCGCCGAACGGCTTTGGGTCAACCCCGATTGCGGCTTGAAGACGCGGGCCTGGCCGGAAACGGAAGCGGCACTGGTGAACATGGTGGCGGCGGCACGGCAATTGCGCAGTCTGTTGGCGTAACTGGCCGCAAAAAAGCCAGCCTTTGCGTGCGGCTGGCTTTTCAGATTGTTGATCAGCGCAGCTTTCTAGACCGGGTCGTTAGCCGCAATTGCTTCGAAGTGCTCGAGCACGGCTGACTTCTTGCCAATGCCGGCGTAGGGCAGGGTGGCATCGTCCGCGTGGGTCAGGAAGCGGTGGTCTGGCAGTTTCAAGTGGGCCTTCTCGAAATTGCCGAACGCCGCTGTCGGTTTGCGATAGTGAAAGTGGGCGTACCACAGCAGCTCCGCTGGCGACAGGGTCATGTCCCAGATTTCATATTCCTGCAGATAGTCGTTATGGCCGTGGCGCTTGCCGAGGTTTTTCAGCGCGCTGGTTTTACGGATTTCCACAGCGTTCTGCTCGATGAGGTCTTCAAGCATGCCGTCGGTGGGTTTTTGGCTGGTCAGTGATTGGCGGGTACGCAGGTTCCGGCCGATGAGGGTCAGTTCGCTGGCCTTGTCGCGCAGTTGTGGAATGATCGGGTTTTGCGCCGCCAGGGTCTCGATGCGGTCGGCGCGGCGATTGAGCTCGGCTGCCTCACTGACCATCATGTGTTCCAGGTCGACCGGGAGCATGTCCTGCTCGGCGTAGGATTCGACTCTGATCTGGTAGCCCGCCTGGGCATCCAGGCGCCGTTGCGCATCGGCCACCAACTTGGCGAGGCTCATCGGGGCGGGGGCGGACGGTTCTGTATTTCGCGGGTTGAGCAGGCGGTAACTGCCATCGCTGCCTTGCTCCCAGACTTCCTCATGGCCTGCGCGGCCGGTGGAAACGTATTGGTGTTTCTGGGTCGTCGGTTCCCAACGCTCGATGCCGTACATCAACTGATTATCGGCGGTTGTGAACACGCGCTGTGCGGCCTGCCCCCCCGTTGTCGGCGCGGGCGGTTCGATGATGCCTTTGCGGGCGCGTTCGGCGAGCCATTCGATCCCGCTCATCAATGCGGGGACTTCATTCAAGTGGAAGTGTTGCGGATAGGTGGCGGTCCAGATATTCATTTCACGGCGATAGCGGGTGTACAGCTCCAGGCAGTTGTGCAGAATCTGATTGCGTTGTGCCCGGGTCGCCTGGATGTTCGGCAGGTTGTACTGCGTGTACAAGGCCCTATCGACATTGCTGCGAAGCTCCCGAGCCTGTCCCATCAGGTAGAACCAGGAGACATCGTCGGTTCGGCCATAGCGCTTGACGGTTTCCAGGCGTTGACTGGTTTTCAGATAAAGCAGGTTGGCATCACTGTGCTTGGTGTTTATATCCTCGATCATCGCCGTTCTGGGTTCTTTGTGCGCGCGGATGCGGATGCGCTCATACCAGTAATTGGCATCGCCCTTGAGCTGCTCCATTTGCTCAAGCAGGCGTACGTAATCGACCCGCTGTGTGCGGATATCCTCAAGGAGGCTGATGCGTTGGGCCAGACTTTCGGGGGGCAGGTTATCCAGTGCCAGGGCCAGGTCATCAATTTTTTCAGTCACCCGTGCGGTGCTGTGGGAGAGATGGTAAGCGCGGCGCCAGTAACGGTCAGTCAACAGCGAGGCCTCCTTGCTCTGTATTTCAAGCAGCGCGCGTTTTTTGTTTCCCTTGGTCAAGGGCATCAAATCATCGAGGGTTTCGTAGTGCCGGGTTGCCAGTTGGATATCGCCGACACAGGCGGCCTCTGAGGCCGGCATCAAGGCCGGTCGATCCGCTTGCGATGCCGCGCCGTAACGGTTGATTGCGGCATCGCTCGCCACACCCCTGGCATCGAGCTGGTCGGCCAGGCTATCGGCGGCCTGGGTCAACTGACGATAACGGCGATACTTGCGATCCACCAGCCAGCGCGGCAGGCGCTGCCGAATCGCCTGTGGCCAGAAGGGATCGGCCGCATCAGCCAGGTGTCCGGCGATATTCCCGCCGCCCAGCGTCCCGCCTTCGACCGCCGTGCCATGCACACCGAACCACGTATCCCACTGGCCGGTTTCATCCAGGGCAATCGGTTGTTTATAGGTCTTGGTACTCGTGCCGTGTAAACGCCAGTTGTCGGCGTTGTTGCTGCGTTGAACTTCAAAGATCCGTCCCTGGCGCAGGATGAAGTCGCCGTCGGCATGCCGGTAGATGCCGCGATAGAGGCCTTCGGTGGCCGGTTCCAGCCCTGACAGCGAAATCGGCTTTTCATACTCGTAGCCGGCGAAACGCGCCGTCAGATGCCGAGCCTGACGTTGCGAGGGAACATGCAGCGCGCCGGCGCCTTGGGCCAGTCTGCGCAGTTGGCGAGTGCGGGTCAGTGAACGGGCCGCTCGGGAAAGGGCGGAAGTGGTCATTTCGCCCGGCAGCAGATCCATGGCCGCATCGATCAGCGACAACAACACCGATTCAAGTTCCGCCAGGCCATCACCCACATCACCGCGCAAAAATGCCGCGACCGCCTGATTGGCGCTGGTCCAGGCGTCGTAGACGGCAAACGCCACGCCGACAAAGGGCAGCAACCCCAAGGCCATTTTCAGGTAATTGAAAGCTCGCGGTCCCTTGAGGGCATAGCGTTCCATGTACAACGCATCATTGGCGCGCGATGTGCCGCGATGGGCTTCGATCAATCGGCCCATGTGGGCGTTGAGCAGGTGCGCGGCCAATGAGGTGGTCGAAGGCCAGGGCATACCGACGCCGATCATGGCGTCATGCTTTTTCACGATGGCCTGAGCGAGGCGGTTTTCATGGGCGCGCACATCCCCTTGCAAGGCCCGGCCTGCCAGATAGCTGATCCACGGGTCTTGCTCGCAGAGTTTGAATAGCGCCTTGCGGGCCTCCTCCAGACTGTCGTAACGACGCAGAACCTGGTCGTCGGGACTGTCTGGCAAATAGAGCAAGGTTGTCCCGCTGATTTGCTCCTGGATAAAGGTGACGCCTGACAGCGTGACGGGGCCTTGATTGGGGGTGTCCTTGCCACCGGCTCTGAGGAAGGCCGGCAGGAGCACAATGCGCAGGGCTCCAGTGTTCCAGGCATGGGTAGTGTCGGCTTCAATGGCAATGTTGAATATTTGCCATTCGTGATGGTTGATGCGTTGTTGTAAACGCGCGCATTCGCCTTGCATCTTGAGCATCAGCCGCCACGGTTCGATCAGGCATTCACGCCGATGCTCGCGCACGAAGGCGGATTCACCGAGCCCGCCCATGAAGGCGTCACGGATCGTTTGCTCGTAGGTTTTGGGCAAATCCAGTTCCGGCAGAATCTTGCGCAGGTACTCATGGGTGATGCCTGTGCGCAAGGCTGCTCGTGCGCTGTCATCGGCCGCGATGACTTCGACCGTCATGAACAGCAGGCGCAAGGACTCCGACTCCAGACGCATCGAGGGTGTGTTGTCGATGTTGGACTGCGCGAGGTCTTCGAGTGGCACCTTACTGCGTGAGGCGCTGGGCACCGCGACCAGCTTTTGCGGGGTGGTCATGGTTGAGCCGTCGCTCAATTGCTTTTGCAGTCTGGCGGAGTCCGGCAGGTCGATCTGTACCGAGAAAGGCCCCTGCACCGAGAAGTCCTCACGCAACCGTTGGTGCAAATGCTGACGGGTGAAGTCATCACGTGGCGGCAAGGCCCGCATCAGGAGTTGGTGGCTGCGGTGCATGGCGGCGATATAGGCCTGGATCTGCGTCTTCAGGTTGCTGCGTTCGCTGGCCGGCAAGTTCCGTTGCCAGTGCGGCAGATTGTCGGCCAACCTGCCGGAGCGGTTTTGTTCCAGCAGATGGGCAAAGGCCAGATTCCGTGCGGCGTGCACTGGCACCTGGAGGGCGGCCCTGAAACGTTCGCGCAGGGCCTGCATTGGCCCGCTGCGTTCGGGTGTCAACATGGACTTGCCGGGGTGCGCACGGAGCACGGCGGCCTGCTCTTCGTACTCGCTGGTCACCTGATCGAGGGCGTGATGCAGTGGATCGCCGCTGATTTTTTTCAGTTGCAGGGTCAGTAATGGATCCTTTTCGGCAAGGGCGAACATCTGGCTTTCCAGCGCCCGACGACTGGCAAAGCGTTGCAGTCCTCCACCAGTGCCGGGCCAGTACAGCAACAGGCTGTGGGTAGACGTCAGGTCGAGCAACGTACCGGCGCGGGTCATGACAAACGGGCCGTTGAGCGTCTCGGTCGTTGGGCTGTCAGCCGTTTCGCTCGTCGAAAGTATCAGGCTGGCGGCTACACAATCGCTGTCGGGATTGTCTGGCGGGTCGAGCAGGGCCTTGATCAGTTGGTGTTCTTCGCTGCTGATCTGTTCAAGCAACTTTTGCAAGTCGGTTTCGGCTAGCAAACCGGCCTTGTGTGCCTGATGCAGAGCGGTGAACTCACGATTGAGGGTAAGCAGGTCGAAAGGCTGCGAGCGGCCCAACAGCGCAGTCGCGGCGTTGTCGGCGGCTTGCTCGGCGGTTTCCAATGTTTGTTGCAAATCCTTGATCGGTTGCAGGGCGGCGTTGTCGCTCGACGTACCCAAGCGGGCTTCCAGGGCATCACGCTGGCGCTTGAGAGCGGCCTGACGCAGGGCCAGAGGAATGTCGGCATAGAGACTGCCGAACAGCGACGGTTCATCGTCCTCGACACTGACGGATTCAAACACGGGGGGAGAACCGAACACGGCAGCGGTCTGCCGTTGACGGTCTGTCTGGTCAGAGAAGTCGAGGGCTTTGCTGCCATGTTCGGCAAACCCGGGCTTGCCGAGGCTACCGTTGCGCAGGGCGTCGATCCGGGCCTGGCGAAAGTGCGTCAGCAGGTCGCTCATGCCAGTGGTCAATGGCAACTCTCTGTGGGTGTATTCAAACCTCAGACCGGTTTGTGGCTAACCACTGGGAATCAGCGACTGAGCGCCCAGCCAGGCCTCGAGTTCGCTGCGCTGGTCAAAGCCTTTTAATGCTTCGGGGCGCAACGGCAGGTACAACCAATGCAGGGGTTGCTGCCGGGCGCCAAAGCCGAGGATCCAGGCCGTGGGGCACTTCACTTTGCTGCCATTGCTTAACACCAGCGAAATCTGCTCGCAGGTGACTGTCGCATCGTGAGTGGTCGCGTCCATCAACGCTAACAGCGAGAGACGCTGTTCGGGCGTCACGCGATGCTGGGCGACGGCGGTCAGTACGGTCGCTTCGAAATGCTGGCGATACTGTTGATCGGCGCGTTCGCGACGGGATACCGGAGCGCCGGGCGCGCGCGCATCCCAGTACTGATCCCAGTCCCGGTCCAGTGCCTTCTCCAGATCCAGGGTCTTGAGCCGTTCAAGCAATTGCCGCGGCGTGAGGGCGAACAGCGCATGGGTGGCGGGCAAACCCGTCACGCGGCATTGCCGGTCAAGTGTGTTCGCAGGCAGCGGATGCTGAAAGCCAAAGGCACAGGCCTGCACGATCGGTATGAAATGTTCGGGGCTTTGCGGGGTGGCCGCAAAGCGAAAACCGATATCGGGCTCGCCCAGATCCAGTTCCTGCTCAAGCAATCGAGTCAGCGTTTTACGCGTGGTCGGCACACCGGCGAACAGTTCACGCAGCGCCTGGCTGCTGTAGCGCCAGCGGTTCGAAGCACTCAGCGCCACTGCGGCGTCGGGGTTTTTGGGTAAATGGGCAACGGACGGTGTCTGCGCCGGACCGGGATTTGAGAGCGCGGAAATAAAACTGTCGGGCATGGCAACTATGGCTCGCGTAACGAAACGGCGGATCCGCTTCCTGTAGCCGTCATTCAAAGCAAATCGTCGATCTCCATGGCGGTACATAGTTATCGCGCAATGACCACTCGGCACTCTTCATCAAACTGTCATCGAACTGTGGCAGCGCGCTTGTACAAACTTCATCAGACTCGCGCTCTACTGGGGTTCTGCGTTTCGGTGTTTTTCATGCACAAGGTTTTTTTATCAATCGCGGCCGTTTTGGCCGCGCTTTTGTTCGGCTCATCGTCGTTTGCCGCCGCGCGTTGCGATGTGAACGTGCCGACCGAGCGGGCCGATCTGGCGCAGGTGAGCATCGCCTACCAAAGCATCGGACGCGCATCGGATCCGGCACTGTTGCTGGTGATGGGGCTGGGCGGGCAGTTGATCCACTGGCCGGATGAAGTGGTGGTGGCGCTGTGTCAGCAGGGCTTTCGGGTCATTCGCTATGACAACCGCGATGTCGGCTTGTCGACCTGGCGTCAGGCCCCGCTGGAGGCCAACCTGACGTTTGAAGTGTTGCGCTACAAACTCGGTCTGCCGGTGTCGGCACCGTACAGCCTGACCGACATGGCCGACGACGCGCTGGGCTTGATGGACGCGCTGCATGTCGAGCAATTCCATGTGCTGGGCGCGAGCATGGGCGGCATGATCGCCCAGCACATGGCGGCCATGGCGCCGCAACGGGTCGAGAGCCTGACGCTGATCATGACCACCTCCGGGGCCGAAGGGTTGCCGGCGCCGAGTGCGGCGCTGGTGCAACTGTTGTCACGGCGTGGCGCGCCGAACCGTGAAGTGGCGCTGGAGCAACAGGCTGACTTGCTAGCGGCGCTGGGCAGTCCAGCGGTTACCGATGATCGCCAAGCGTTGCTGCAACAAGCGGCGGCGTCCTACGACCGGGCGTTCAATCCTGAAGGCGTGAAGCGGCAGATCATGGCAATTCTGGCCGAGCGGAGCCGGGTGGCGCTGCTCAACCAGTTGCGCGTGCCGACACTTGTAGTGCACGGCACGGCCGATCCGTTGCTGCCGGTGATGCATGGCGTGCATTTGGCGGCGCACATTCGCGGCAGTCAGTTGAAGCTGATTCCGGGGTTGGCGCATCGTTTTCAAGAGGCATTCAAAGCGCCGTTGCTGGCGGCGGTGTTGCCGTATTTGCAGGCGCATCGTGAAGACACTTCGCATTGGGCGCAGATTGAACCGGTGGTGGGTGCCAAACTCTTGTAACAACAATGAAAAGCCAAGATCCCCTCTCCCTGAGGGAGAGGGGACTGGGAGAGGGCTGGGGTGAGGGTTGCTCTTGATCTCAATCTCAGCTGTGCAGGCGAACCCACACACTCACCAACACCGTCGCCGCCATCAACCACGCCACCGCCGCCACGGCGAGCGAAGCCTCCAGCCGCATCCGGTCGAGCATCACATACAACGTCGCCAGATAAACAAAGTACGGAATGATCGACCACATACCAAACACGATGGTGGTCTTCAGGTCATCAATCGAACGCCCCTTGCCGACGATGTAATGCGCGATCAAGGCAAAGGTCGGAAACAGCGGCACCAGGCCTGCGATGTAATAGTTCTTGGTCTTGGCCAGTGCCGCGAGAATCACGACCACGGCGGCGCCGAGTGCGGCTTTCAGTAGTAGATCCATCAGTGGCTCAGCCCGTATTTTTTCACTTTGTCGAACAGCGTGGTCTTGGCCATGCCCAGTTCCAGGCTCGCCTGTGTCAGGTTGCCGCCGCTGCGTTGCAGGGCATCGCTGAGCAAATTGCGTTCGAAGGCTTCCACCGCCTCGGCAAACGCCAGGCCCTGGCCAGCGCTGCCGGCGCCGGATTTCTTGAAGGCCGGCAGACCCAGGGCGAAACGCTCGGCGACGTTGCGCAGTTCACGCACGTTGCCCGGCCAGTCGTGGCTCATCAGGTTCGACAGGGTCTGGTTGTCCAGCTCCGGTAGCGCGCGGTCGAAGCGCAGGGCTGATTGCTGAGTGAAGTGTTCGAACAGTTGCAGGATGTCTTCGCGGCGTTCGCGCAGCGGTGGCAACTCCAGAGTCACCACGTTAAGTCGGTAGTACAAATCGCTGCGAAACTCGCCAGCCTTGCTCGATTCGTCGAGGTCGGATTTCGTCGCCGCAATCACCCGGCAATCCACCGCCACACTCTGGTTCGAACCGAGGCGTTCAAGGGTGCGTTCCTGCAATACGCGCAGCAGTTTGATCTGCAACGGCAGCGGCATGCTTTCCACTTCATCGAGGAACAGCGTGCCGCCGTCGGCGTGTTCGATCTTGCCGATCCGGCGTTTGCCGGCGCCGGTAAAAGCGTTGGCTTCATGGCCGAAGATTTCGCTTTCGAACAGATTCTCCGGCAGGCCGCCGCAGTTCAGCGCGACGAACTGCTTGCTGTGACGGCGGCTGAAATCGTGCAGGCAGCGGGCGACCAGCTCTTTGCCGGTGCCGGTTTCGCCTTCGATCAGCACGTTGGCCGAGGTGTCGGCGACGTTGGCGATCAGCTCGCGCAGGTTCTGCATGGCCGGCGAGCGACCGATGATGCGTCCTTCAAGAGAATCACGCTCGGCCAGTTGCCGGCGCAGCGATGAAACCTCGCGGGCGAGGCTGCGTTGCTCCAGCGCACGCCGCGCGACATCCACCAGACGCTCGGGGGAGAACGGTTTCTCCATGAAGTCGTAGGCGCCTTTTTGCATCGCGCCGACCGCCATGGAGATGTCGCCGTGGCCAGTGATCAGCACCACCGGCAAACTGCGGTCGCGTTGCTTGAGCCGGGTCAGCAGTTCCAGGCCATCGATGCCCGGCAAGCGAATGTCGCTGATGACGATCCCGGCAAAGTTGTCGCCGACACGTTCCAGCGCTTCTTCGGCACTGCCGACGCCGACGCAGGGAATGTCTTCCAGCGTCAGCGCTTGCTGGCAGCCGAGCAACACATGGGGGTCGTCTTCGACGATCAGCACACTAAGGTCGTGGTTCATATTGGCTCGGCAGGAGTAGGGCTTACCAACGGTAAACTGAGGACGAAGGTGGTGCCACCGCTGGCCGGGTGTTCGACACCCAGATGCCCGCCCGTGGCGGCGGCGAGGCTGGCGGAAAGGGTCAGGCCCAGGCCCAGGCCTTGCTCACCCGGTTTGGTGGTGAAGAACGGTTCGAACAGATGCTTGCGTGCTTCAATGTCGATGCCGTGGCCGTTGTCGCGCACCCGCAGGCGATATTTGCCGTTGAACTCTTCACCTTCCAGCCACAGTTCCGGCAGCGGTTGCGCCTGCATGGCATCGAGCGCGTTGCCGATCAGGTTGACCAGAATCTGTTCGAGGCGAGTCTGGTCGATATGCAATTGCACATCCATGAATTGCCGGTGCAGTTGCAGCGCCGAACTCTCCAGGCGTGCGCCGAGCAATTGCAGCGCGGCATCGACGGCTTTGCCGAGGCTGGCCTGGCCGTGGTTGTCACCGCGCCGGGCAAACGAACGCAGGCTGGCGGTGATCCGGCCCATGCGGTCGATCAGGTCGTTGATGGTCTTGAGATTGGTGCTGGCAACATCCAGCTGACCGCGCTCCAGAAAGCGCACGGTATTACCCGACAGCGTGCGCATGGCTGCCAGTGGCTGGTTCAATTCGTGGGCGATGCTGGTGGACATCTGGCCGATGGCGGCGAGTTTGCCAGCCTGGACCAGTTCATCCTGGGCGCGGCGCAACGTCTCTTCGGCCTGACGCCGCTCGCGGATCTGGCTCTTCAGTCGATCGTTGCTGGCGCGCAGGTCGGCGGTGCGTTCGGTAATCCGACGCTCCAGTTGATTGTTGGCTTCCTGCAAGGCTTCGCGGGCGGCGAGGCGGGTGGCGATGACCTTGCGTCGCTCGTTCCAGGCGATCAGCAGGAAGGCCACCAGAGCAAACGCCACGGCCACCAGGATGCCCTGATTGATTGCTTCGCGCCGCAAATCCTGCAATGACGTGAGCAGGGTGAAATTCCACGGTGTGTCGCTCAAGGGACGGGTCTGCGCCAGATAGCTGATGTCGTCTTCATCGGAATCGACTTCGCTGTTGGCCGGGAAGGTGAGTTTCTCCACACCTTCGGACAATGTCTCCCTTGCCAGCGGTTGCAGTTCATTAAGCGGGAACCAGTAGTACTGCAGACTGCGGGCGAGTTTTTCCTTGGTCTCGTCGCTCAGCGGAACCACCGACTTCAAACGCCGCGCCGGATCGCTGGAGAGAATGATGATGCCGTTTTCGTCACTGACAAACGCTTCGAGGCGCGCCCGTTGCCAGCGTTCTTCCATGGCTTCCAGACGCACCTTGACCACGGCGACGCCGACGATCTTGCCGTGTTCTTCAAGGCCGTGGGCCAGGTAGTAACCGGGTTCGCCGTTGGTGCTGCCGATCCCGTAGAAGCGGCCGGGTTCGCCCCGTATGGCTTTCTGAAAGTAGGCGCGGAAGGACAGGTCTTCACCCAGGTAACTGTCTACATCGCGCCAGTTGCTGGTGGCCATGACGCGGCCGGTGGTGTCCATCACGTAGATGGCCCGACTGCGGCTGCGCCGGTTCAGGCCTTCAAGGTAAGCATTGACCGTTTGCCGGTGTTCCGGGGTCGGGTCGGCCAGCAATTGCGGGACACTGGTTTCCAGTTCCAGCAGGCTGGGCAGGTAGGTGTATTTGCTGATCTCGCTCTCGACCGCACGGGCGTGCAGTTCCAGTTGGCGCTGGCCGTTCTCGCCGAGGCTGCGAATACCAAAATGCTCACTGGTCCAGAAGCCGATAAAGCCCAATCCGATCATCAGGGCGATGACCAGCGGCGGCAGGAACAGATGACGAATCAGACGGGGTTTCACGGCAAGTGATGGCGGCGCTGCGCGATAGAGAGTGGGGTCGCATTTCATCACAGTTGCCTTGGGTCAACCACAACACTTGTTTGTGAATCACCGCTGGTTTGGAGGTGAACTCTGTGGCGAGGGGATTTATCCCCGATCGGCTGCGCAGCAGTCGTCAAACCTATGCACGCTGTTTGACTTTGAAGTGCTGGGGCCGCTTCGCAGCCCAATCGGGGATAAATCCCCTCACCACAGGGGATCTCATTGTCAGGCAGCCCGCTCCCCATAGTCGGGGAGCGGGTTGTTGCTTTTAGTGCTGCAGGATTTTCTCAAGGAAATGCTGCGCGCGTTCGGAGCGGGCGTTGATGTCGCCGAAGAACTCCTCTTTCGGGCAGTCTTCGATGATCTTGCCGGCGTCCATGAAGATCACCCGATCAGCCACTTTGCGAGCGAAGCCCATTTCGTGGGTCACGCACATCATGGTCATCCCTTCGTGGGCCAGTTGCACCATCACGTCGAGCACTTCGTTGACCATTTCCGGGTCGAGCGCCGAGGTCGGTTCGTCGAACAGCATGACGATCGGGTCCATCGCCAGCGCACGGGCAATCGCCACACGCTGTTGCTGACCGCCGGACAATTGCCCCGGGTGCTTGTGGGCGTGGGCCGACAAGCCGACGCGCTCAAGCAGTTGCAGACCTTTTTTGGTCGCCTCTTCCTTGCTGCGGCCCAACACCTTGATCTGCGCGATGGTCAGGTTTTCGGTGATGGTCAGGTGCGGGAACAGTTCGAAATGCTGGAACACCATGCCCACGCGCGAACGCAATTTCGGCAGGTTGGTCTTCGGGTCGGCAATCGAAGTGCCGTCCACGACGATGTCGCCTTTCTGGAACGGCTCCAGCGCGTTGACGCATTTGATCAGGGTCGATTTGCCGGAACCCGACGGGCCGCAGACCACGATCACTTCGCCTTTTTTGACCTCGGTGCTGCAATCAGTCAGCACCTGGAAGTCCCCATACCACTTGTTGATGTTTTTGATAGAGATCATACGGCGAACCTTTTTTGCAGACGCTTGACCAGCAGCGAGGCGGCAAAGCTGATGATGAAGTACACGACACCGGCGAAAATCAGGAACTCATTGGAACGACCAATGATGTCGCCGCTGGCGCGGGAGGCGTTGAGGAAGTCCACCAGGCCCACGGTGTAAACCAGCGAGGTGTCCTGGAACAAAATGATGCTCTGCTGCAGCAGCAGCGGGGTCATCTTGCGAAAGGCTTGCGGCAGGATGATCAGACGCATCATCTGCCCGTAGCTCATGCCCAGCGCTTGCGCTGCGCCCATCTGGCCTTTGGGAATCGACTGCACACCGGCCCGGACGATTTCGCAGAAGTACGCGGCTTCAAACATCATGAACGCCACGATGCACGAGGTGAACGCACCAATCGGGGTGTCTTCGCCGGTGATCCAGCGCAGCACGAACGGCACCGCCAGGTAGAACCAGGTGATCACCAGCAGCAGCGGAATCGAACGGAAATAGTTGACGTACGCACCGGCAACGTTCGACAGCAGTTTGTTATGCGACAGACGACACAGCGCGAGGATTGTGCCGAGAATGATCCCGCCGACCACGCCCATGGCCATCAGCTTGAGGGTCATCACCATGCCGTTCCACAAACCGGGAATGGCCGGGACGATGCCACTGAAATCGAATTCCATTATTTACCCCCCACGGAGATCAGGCCGGGCACGGCCACTTTCTTCTCGACCACGCGCATCAACAGCATGAGGCTCATGTTCAGGGTGAAATAGATCAGGGTCGCCAAGGTGAACGCTTCGAACAGGTTGGCCGAGAACTCAGCGGTCTGTTTGGTCTGCGCGAGCAGCTCCATCAAACCGATCAGCGAGGCCACGGAGGAGTTCTTGAACACGTTCAAAAATTCCGAGGTAAGCGGCGGAATGATGATCCGGTAGGCTTGGGGCAGCAGCACGTTCCAGTAGATCTGCGGCAGCTTGAAACCCATGGCGCGGGCGGCAGATTCCTGGCCGCGAGGCAGCGCCTGAATACCGGTGCGCACTTGTTCGCAAACACGCGCGGCGGTGAACAGGCCCAGGCACACGACAACGCTCAGGTAGGCCGAGGTGGTCGGGTTGAGGTCCTGCTTGTACCACTCCTGCAAGTCCGCCGGCAGCAGGTCGGGCACCAGGAAGTACCAGATGAACAGCTGAACCAGCAGCGGCACGTTACGGAAGAGTTCGACGTAGCAGGTCGCGATGCCCGACACGATGCGGTTCGGCACGGTGCGCATGACACCCAGTATCGAGCCCAGCAGCAGGGCGATGATCCAGGCCACGATGGCGATGGCGATGGTCCAGCCCAATCCGGAAATGAACCAGTCGAGGTAAGTCTCGCTGCCCACGCCGGTGGACTTGAAGAACACGCTCCAGTCCCAGTTGTAATTCATTAGGGTCTCCCCTCGATTCGATCGATGTACAAGTGCCCGCTTGGGGAACTCCGTTCCCTCCCTGATCGTGAAGATCAGGCACACGCGATCGGCTCGATAGCCACCGGTTCGAGTGTTTCCAAAAAATGCCAGCAGGGAGTGACAAACTCCTGAAAGGGCCGCGCCCCTTCAGGAGATAAGGTTAGTCAGAAATCAGGATTTCTTGTCGTCAGCCGCTTTGTCGGTCGGATTGGCGATCAGGGCCTTGAGCTCATCGCTCATCGGGAAGTTCAGATTCAGGCCTTTTGGCGGGATCGGCGCCATGAACCACTTCTCGTAGATCTTGTTGATCGCGCCCGATGCGTAGGTCGCCTTGATAGCGTCATCCACAGCCTTTTTGAACGGCTCGTCGCCTTTGCGCATCATGCAGCCGTAGATTTCGTACGACTGTGGAGTGCCGGTCACGGCCCAGTCGGTGGCTTTCTTGGCCTTGGCGGCTTCGCCGGCCAGCAGGGCGTCGTCCATCATGAACGCGACGGCACGACCCGATTCCAGCATCTGGAAGGATTCGCCGTGGTCTTTGGCGGAGATGACGTTCATGCCCATCTGCTTGTCGGCGTTCATCGCCTTGAGGATGCGCTCGGACGTGGTGCCGGCGGTGGTCACGACGTTCTTGCCTTTCAGATCGTCGAAATCCTTGTACTTGGAGTCGGCCTTGGACAGCAGACGGGTACCGATTTCGAAGATGCCGACGGAGAAGTCAACTTGCTGCTGACGCTCGACGTTGTTGGTGGTGGAGCCGCACTCGACGTCCACGGTGCCGTTCTGCACCAGCGGGATACGGGTTTGCGAAGTCACCAGGTTGTATTTGACTTGCAGATTTGGCAGGTCGAGGTCTTTCTTGATCGCTTCGACGATGGCCAGCTGGATGTCGTGGGAGTAGCCGACCGGCTTGCCGGAAGCATCCGCGATGTAGGAAAACGGGATGGAGGCGTCGCGGTGGCCCAGGGTGATCACACCGGACTCTTTGATCTTCTTCAGGGTGCCGGTGAGTTCGGCGGCGAAAACTGGCGTGCTGATCAGAGCGGCAGCAATGGCTGCGCCCAGGATATGGGGAACGATGCGCATCAAATTTTCCTCGACATTGTTTTTTTTATGGAGCCAGTTTGTCGGCCCTTTTGTGCTTCGAATGCCTGACGGCTCCTGAAGTGTTGGCACAACAGGCATTCGTCGAGAGAGTGTAGAGCATGAGTCGTGCCAGACCACCAGCCTGTCATTAACTATATGATTTATAACGTTATTAAAGTTTTGTGATGGTTTTTTAAGATCAAACTGATCCGGTTAACCGAATCGACCGTCAGGTCGCGTTCGGAAAACCGAATGGGGAGAGGGCCGGGAGGGGGCTGGTTCTGGCTGTCCAACAAAAAAGCCCCTGAATCTCGCAATTCAGGGGCTTTCGTTCAAGCACTGATCAGATCAGGCCGCTTCAATCTTGCGATTCTGCTCGACCTTGCCCAGGTAAGCCGCCAGCTTCTCCTGCTCGGCCGGCGTGGTGAACAACCCCAGCTTGCTGCGGCGCCACAGAATGTCGTGCGCCGTAGTCGCCCATTCTTCGCTGCACAGGTAATCGACTTCACGGGTGTAAAGCCCGCCACCAATGTGTTCACCCATATCGGCGAGGGTCTCGACACCTTCGAGCATGCGCCAGGTGCGGCTGCCGTAGGTGGTGGACCAGCGGCGAGCGATTTCAGTCGGCACGAAGTCGAACTTGTCGCGGATCAGCGCGCTCAGCGCCTGCGGCGTGGACATGTCTTCGCCGCCGGGCAGGGTGGCGGTGGCCGTCCAGCTCGGGCGCATCTGGGTGAAGAACGGCATCAGTTGCGCCATTGCCGATTCGGCGAGTTTGCGATAGGTGGTCAGCTTGCCGCCGAACACCGACAGCAACGGCGCTTCTTCGGTACCGCCAGACAGTGCCAGGGTGTAATCGCGAGTCACGGCCGACGGGTTGTCGGATTCGTCGTTGCACAGCGGACGTACACCGGAATAGCTGTGCTGGATGTCGTCGCGGCTGATCTGCTTCTTGAAGTGGGCGTTGACTACTTTCAGCAAGTAATCGGTTTCGCCCTCGGTGATCGCCACTTTGGCTGGATCGCCGGTGTACTCACGGTCGGTAGTGCCGATCAGGGTGAAGTGGTTCAGGTATGGAATGGTGAAGACGATGCGCTGGTCTTCGTTTTGCAGAATGTGCGCGTTTTCACCTTCGTACAGTTTCGGCACGATGATGTGGCTGCCCTGAATCAGACGGATGCCATACGGCGATTCCATCTTCAGGTCATCACGAATGAACTTGGCCACCCACGGACCGGCGGCGTTCACCAGCGCTTTGGCGGTAATCGAAAACAGGCTGCCGTCGGCGCGTTCCAGGTTCAGGTGCCACAGGCCCTTGGCGCGGCGGGCGCTGACGCAACGGGTCTGGGTGTGGACGTGGGCGCCTTTTTCACGGGCTGCCATGGCGTTCAATACAACGAGGCGGGCATCATCGACCCAGCAGTCGGAATATTCGAAGCCGTTCTTGATTTCGCTTTTCAACGCGCTGTCGGCGCCGAACTTCAGGCTTTTCGAACCTGGCAGCTTTTCGCGTTTGCCGAGGTTGTCATACAGGAACAGACCGGCACGGATCATCCACGCCGGACGCAGGTGCGGACGGTGCGGCAACACAAAGCGCATCGGCTTGACGATGTGCGGCGCCTTGGTCAGCAGCACTTCGCGCTCGGCCAGTGCTTCGCGCACCAGACGGAATTCGTAATGTTCGAGGTAGCGCAGGCCACCGTGGATCAGCTTGCTGCTGGCTGACGAGGTGTGGCTGGCCAGGTCGTCCTTTTCGCAAAGGAACACCGAGAGACCGCGACCGGCGGCATCCGCTGCGATCCCCACCCCATTGATCCCGCCGCCGATGACGGCGAGGTCGTAGATCTCGGAGATAGGGGGCGTACGCAAGGTAGATGTGGACATCGGCTGGCCTCGGGCTCTTTTGATTTTCTGTATTGGAAATCGAACATTAATGTTCATTTGCGAAAATGGTAGCCCATAAACACGCGCACAGCCAGTCGACTTCGATTGAAAAAACTCATCGAAGGGCGCTTAAAAGAAAATTTACGAACATTATTGAGGCGGGGATGCTCTTTGTGGCGAGGGGATTTATCCCCGATGGACTGCGAAGCAGTCCCAAAACCATCAAACGAGGTTCCACTTTGAAATGCTGAGGGGGCCGCTTCGCAGCCCCTCGGGGATAAATCCCCTCGCCACATGGGAATGCTGAGGGGGTTAAACGACTTCTAAACGAATCTTGTGCTGACTCAACAACTGCGCCAACGCCGGCACCGGCTGCTGATCAGTGACCAGACAATCAATCAGGCTGATCGGTCCAAGGCGAATCATCGCGTTACGTCCGAACTTGCTCGAGTCCGCCGCCAGAATCACCTGCCGTGCATTGGCAATGATCGCCTGGGAGACCCGCACTTCCTGATAATCGAAGTCGAGCAGGCTGCCGTCCTCGTCGATACCACTGATGCCAACCAAGGCGAAATCAACCTTGAACTGGTTGATGAAATCCACACTCGCCTGACCCACAACACCGCCATCGCGGCGCACGTTGCCGCCGGTCAGCAGCACATCGAAATCATCCTTGGCACTGAGCATCGATGCCACGTGCAGGTTGTTGGTGATGATCTTCAGATGGTTGTGATTGAGCAGGGCGCGGGCAATCGATTCGGTGGTGGTGCCGATATTGATGAACAGCGAGGCGTGATCGGGGATCTGCGCGGCGATGGCTTCACCGATGCGTTGCTTTTCATCGCGCATCTGATCGGCGCGCATCGCATAGGCAGTGTTTTCGACGCTGGAATCATAGGCCGCACCGCCATGGTAGCGACGCAGCAGATTGGCTTCCGCGAGCTGATTGATGTCGCGGCGGATGGTTTGCGGGGTAACAACGAACAGCGTGGCCATTTCCTCGATGCTCACATAGCCGCGTTCGCGGACCAGCTCGAGGATTTGCTGCTGACGGGGAGGCAGATTCATGGGGCTTCCTTTGGGCTGCCGTGCAAAATTTGCCCATGATGCCGCAGGAATCCGCTCCCGACCAGTTTCCAGCCTTAGTCAGTCCTCAGACTGGCTTATTCAGCGTCTTCACGCGCCCAGTCACGGGTACGGCTGACGGCTTTTTTCCAGCCTTTATACAGCTTCTCTTTCTCGACTTCGTCCAGGCTCGGTTCGAACTCGCGCTCGATCACCGCTTTGCCGCGCAGTTCTTCTAGGCTGCCCCAGAAACCGCAAGCCAGGCCGGCCAGGTAAGCCGCGCCCAGTGCAGTGGTTTCACGCATTTGCGGGCGCTCGACCTGAGTGCCGAGGATGTCGGCCTGGAACTGCATGAGGAAGTTGTTCGCCACTGCGCCGCCGTCCACGCGCAGGGCCTTCAGGCGTTCGCCGGAGTCCTGTTGCATGGCGTCGAGGACGTCGCGGGTCTGATAGGCGATCGATTCCAGCGCGGCGCGGATGATGTGATCCACGCGCACGCCGCGAGTCAGGCCGAACAGCGCGCCACGGGCATACGGGTCCCAGTACGGAGCGCCCAGACCCGTGAAGGCCGGCACCAGGTACACGCCGTTGCTGTCCTTGACCTTGCTGGCGAAGTATTCAGTGTCGTGGGCGTCGTTGATGATCTTCAGTTCATCACGCAGCCACTGCACGGTTGAACCGCCGTTGAACACTGCACCTTCCAGCGCGTAAGCCACTTCGCCGCGCGGGCCGCAAGCGATGGTGGTGAGCATGCCGTGCTTGGATTTCACCGCTTTGTCGCCGGTGTTCATCAGCAGGAAGCAACCAGTGCCGTAGGTGTTTTTTGCCTGGCCCGGCTCGACGCACATCTGGCCGAACAGTGCCGCTTGCTGGTCACCAGCGATACCGCCGATGGCGATGCCGCTCTTGGTGCGACCGTAAATTTCCGAAGACGCTTTCACTTCCGGGAGCATTTCGCGCGGGATGTCGAGGATCTCCAGCATCTTCGAATCCCACTCAAGCGAGTGGATGTTGAAGAGCATGGTGCGCGAGGCGTTGGTGTAGTCGGTGACGTGGACTTTGCCGCCGGTGAATTTCCAGATCAGCCAGCTATCGATGGTGCCGAACAGCAGTTCGCCGTTGCGCGCACGCTCGCGGCTGCCTTCGACGTTGTCGAGGATCCACTTCAGTTTGGTGCCGGAGAAGTACGGGTCGGTGACCAGACCCGTGGTGTCACGGATGTAGTCTTCGTGGCCGTCACGCTTGAGCTGTTGGCAGATCTCGGTGCTGCGGCGGCACTGCCAGACGATGGCGTTATAGACCGGGCGACCGGTGGTCTTGTCCCAGACCACGGTGGTTTCACGCTGGTTGGTGATGCCGATGGCGGCCACTTGATCGTGATGCAGACCGGCCTGGGCCAGCGCTTCAACCATCACCGCGCTCTGGGTGGCGAAGATTTCCATCGGGTCGTGTTCAACCCAACCGGCTTGCGGGTAATGCTGGGCGAATTCGCGCTGCGCGGTGCAGACCACGTTCGCGTCGCGGTCGAAAATGATCGCGCGGGAGCTGGTCGTACCCTGATCGAGGGCAATGATGTAGTTCTTATTCTGAATGTCGGTCATGTCGATTGCCTTGGACGAAATAAGGGAGAGTGGGCCGGGGCGCAGGCTCTATAGGGCAGGAGCCTGCGCCGACTGTTTCAAGAAGTTCTTGGTTTGCCTTCAATGGCCGGTTCTGCATCCTTTGTAGCAGGTGTGGCGCCGGTCAGGTGGCGGGCGATGAGCCCGCGATACCCGGCAGCGCCGAGGCAGGCACCGACAATCGGTGCAAAAATCGGAATCAGGAAGTACGGGATTTCACGGGCGCCGGTGAAGGAAATTTCACCCCAGCCAGCGAAGAAAGTCATCAGTTTTGGACCGAAGTCACGTGCCGGGTTCATCGCAAAACCGGTCAGTGGACCCATCGAGCTGCCGATCACCGCGATCAACAGGCCGATCAGCAGCGGCGCCATCGGACCTTTTGGCAGACCGTTGTTGTCATCGGTCAGGGCCATGATCACGCCCATCAGGATGGCGGTGATGATCATCTCGACCAGGAATGCCTGAGCGGTAGACAGCACAGGGTTCGGGAAAGTGGAGAACACCGACGCCAACTCAAGGCTGGCAGCCGAGCCACGAACCATTTGGTGAGTTTGTTCGTAATCGAAGAAAAGATTGCTGTACAGCGTGTAGACCAGCAGCGCACCACAGAAGGCGCCGGCAATCTGCGAGACGATATAGAACGGCAGTTTGCGCTTTTCGAAGTCAGCAAAGATTGTCAGCGCGATGCTCACAGCAGGATTGAGGTGCGCACCGGAAACCCCGGCGGTGAGGTAGATCGCCATGCTCACGCCGACGCCCCAGATGATGCTGATTTCCCACAGGCCGAAGCTGGCGCCCGCGACTTTGAGCGCGGCGACACAACCGGTACCGAAAAAGATCAGGAGTGCAGTCCCCAGAAACTCGGCCATGCATTGGCCCGAGAGCGATGGTTGCTGTAAAGCAGTTGTCATTGAAAACCTCGATTTTTGTTGTTGTCTGGCGCATTGCCAACAGGGCAATGCGCGATTTTCCCCGGGGCAGAATCCCCATCCTGTTCCCGGTTTACTGCTGGGTGCTGCGATGTCGACAATTCTTACATTATTCAGATTCGAAAAAATATAGACAAGAAACAAACCTGTCAAAGGTCGAAAGTGAACCGTCGGTCACAATTAAACTATTCGTTGTGTGAATGATCGTTCGTGAACGATGTGCTCAAAAGTCTGCAAGCCACGGGAAACGTGGCTTGGAATAGAGCCTTTTGTGGTGCGATGGCCTAAAATCCGCCACAGGTTTTTTCTGCCACTGCCGAGCCTGGAGCTGCCATGACCCCTGCGTTGGACTTGTTGAAAAAAGTTCGTGCCGAACATCGCGTGCACAGTTACGAACATGATCCGAAGGCCGCGTCCTATGGGCTGGAGGCCGCAGAAAAACTGGCGCTTGAGCCTGCTCAGGTGTTCAAGACGCTGCTGGCGGCGAGTGAAAAAGGTGAATTGTTAGTGGCTGTCGTGCCGGTCGTCGGAACGCTCGACCTCAAAGGTCTGGCGCATGCCGCCGGCGTGAAGAAAGTCGAGATGGCTGATCCGGCAGCCGCGCAGCGTTCCACCGGTTACCTGTTGGGAGGCATAAGCCCGTTGGGTCAGAAGAAGCGCCTGCGCACTTTTATCGATAGTTCAGCCCAGGGTTTTGCGACTATTTATGTCAGCGCCGGTCGGCGCGGGCTAGAGGTTGAGCTGGCGCCAATGGTCTTGGCGGAACATACCCAGGCGAAATTCGCCGAGATTGGTCGAGCCTGAGATCGGCCTGCGCTGTATGAAGAAAATTGGCCGGTTCTGTCACTGGCGCTGATCCGACCCGCGCTGCATGCTCTGCCGACGAACTTAGGGAGAAGGTTATGCAGCTCGAGTTTTATCAGGTCGACGCATTCAGTGATCGGCCGTTCAGTGGCAATCCGGCGATGGTCTATCGACTCGACGCATGGCTGGCGGATGAGTTGATGCAGAAGATCGCCGCCGAGCACAACCTGGCGGAAACCGCATTTCTGGTGCGTGAAGGTCAGGCCTGGCACATCCGCTGGTTCACCCCGACTACAGAAGTGCCGTTGTGTGGGCACGCGACGCTGGCCAGTGCCTATGTCCTGTTCGAGATCTACAAGGAAACTGCCGAACGTCTGGACTTCGTTTGCAAGTCCGGACCGCTGAGTGTCAGTCGCGAAGGTGGCCGCTTGTGGTTGGACTTCCCGTCGATTGTGCCGTCGGAAATCGGTGTGACGCTGGATGTCGAGCGGGCGCTGGGCGTCGAAGCAGTGGATGTGCTCGGGTCAAATGAGTTGTTTGTAGTGCTGGAATCGGAGCAGGCTGTGCTCGATTGCAAGCCGGATATGGTCGCACTGGCCAAACTGCCATGGCTGGGCGCTATCGTCACAGCTCGCGGCAATCATCATGATTTTGTCTCGCGCTACTTCGCACCGGCTATCGGCATCAATGAAGATCCAGTGACCGGTTCGACTCATTGCAGTTTGATTCCGTATTGGTCGAAGCGTCTGGGTAAATCCAGTCTGACCGCGTGCCAACGTTCGGCGCGGGGCGGGGAGTTGTTCTGTCGTCTGGAGGGTGAGCGGGTGAAGATCGGTGGCAATGCGACGCTCGTTGCGAGCGGTAAGTTGTTGCTCGCTTAAAAGCTAAAAGATCGCAGCCTTCGGCAGCTCCTACAGGGATCAATGTAGGAGCTGCCGAAGGCTGCGATCTTTTGATCTTAATAAGCGGTGCTGAATCGGCGCACGCCGTTTTCCACTGCTGGTATTTGCGCTGCTGTGCTGCCACTCGCCTGGAACAACACCAGATGTTCAGCGGCAACACGAATTCCGACCTCTGCGCCAACCTGATGATCAGCATGACTCGGGAAGATCGACTCCAGCTGCGCACCCGTCGGCAGTTGCAGGCGATAAAGCGTCGAAGCCCCGAGGAAAGTCTTGCCCACTATCCGCGCCTTCAAAGCGCTGTCCGGCGCATAAACGATGTCGTCAGGACGCAACAGCACATCCACCGCACCACCAATCGGCCATGTATAAGCACGATTACCGCGCAGTTCACCCAGTTCGGTCTGCACCGATTCCGGAGTGTTCAGTTGGCCTCGAATGAAGTAACCCTGACCGATGAAACTGGCCACAAACGGCGTCGCCGGTTCGTGATAGAGGTTGTAGGGCGTGTCCCACTGTTCCAGTCGACCTTCCTTGAAGACGCCAACGTGATCACTCACGGCGAAGGCTTCTTCCTGGTCGTGGGTCACCAGAATCGCACTGGTGCCACGCGCCTTGAGGATGTCGCGCACTTCGTGGCTGAGCTTGCGGCGCAACTCGCCGTCGAGGTTGGAGAACGGCTCGTCGAGCAGCAGCAGTTGCGGTTCCGGTGCCAAGGCGCGGGCGAGGGCAACGCGCTGTTGCTGGCCGCCGGACAGCTCGTGCGGGAAACGCTTGCCAAGGTTCTTCAGGTTGACCAGTTCCAGCAGCTCTTCGGTCACGCGATCCTTGTGCGGGTGCTTGCGGATGCCGAAGGCGATGTTGTCCGCGACGCTCAGGTGCGGGAACAGCGCGTAGTCCTGGAACACCATGCCGATCCGGCGTTTCTCCGGCGCGAGGGTGAAACCGGCGCTGGAAATGGTCTCGCCACCCAACGTGATTTCACCTTCGTGCACCGGTTCGAAACCGGCAATGGCACGCAGGGTGGTGGTCTTGCCGCAACCGGACGAGCCGAGCAGGCAGCCGATGTCACCGGCATTGAGGTGCAGATTGAGGTTCTGCACCACGCGTTGGTCTTGATAGCCGCAAGCGAGGTTGCGCAGGTTCAGCAGTAATTCATGGCTCATGCGTGGTGATATGCCGGTTCGACGAGGAACTCGAGCAGGGCCTTCTGTGCGTGGAGACGGTTTTCTGCCTGATCCCAAGCGACGGAGCGCGGGTCATCAAGCAGGTCGAGGCTGATTTCTTCGCCACGGTGCGCGGGCAGGCAGTGCATGAACAGCACGTCCTCGGCAGCGAGATCGAGCAGGGCGCGGTTGACCTGGAACGGTGCGAACAGCTTGAGGCGCTTGGCAGTTTCCTCTTCCTGGCCCATGGAGGTCCAGACGTCGGTGCTGACCAGATGCGCGCCGCGCACGGCGTCCTGCGGATCGCGGACAATGGTCACGCGATCGCCGGCCTTGGCGACGAATTCAGGGTTCGGCTCGTAGCCTTCGGGGCAGGCTATACGCAACTGGAAGTCGAACTGGATCGCCGCTTCTATATAGCTGTTGCACATGTTGTTGCCGTCGCCGATCCAGGCCACGGTTTTGCCCTGAATCGAGCCGCGATGTTCCAGGAACGTTTGCATGTCGGCCAGCAACTGGCACGGGTGCAGGTCGTCGGACAGGCCATTGATCACCGGCACGCGCGAGTTGGCGGCGAATTCGGTCAGGGTGCGGTGGGCAAAGGTACGGATCATCACCGCGTCGAGCATGCTCGACATGACGATGGCGCAGTCGCCGATCGGCTCGCCACGGCCCAGTGGGGTGTCGCGCGGCGAAAGGAAGTTCGCCTGGCCGCCGAGCTGGATCA
>NZ_JBIUWI010000013.1:0-100688 GCF_044743385.1 Pseudomonas sp. NPDC087639
CACCTCGGCGTTCGACGGCAAGCGCATCGAACAACTCGACCGCAAAGGCATGGTGAACAACAAGTTCAACGCCTTCATCATGCAGAAACTCGAAGCGGCCGGCATTCCGACCCAATTCGACAAGCTTCTGGGCGACAACGAGTGCCTGGTGAAGAAGCTCGACATGATCCCGGTCGAGTGCGTCGTGCGTAACTACGCCGCTGGCAGCCTGGTAAAACGCCTGGGCGTCGAAGAAGGCCTGAAGCTCAACCCGTACACCTTCGAGTTGTTCCTGAAAGACGACGCCAAGGGCGACCCGTTCATCAACGAATCCCACGTCGTGGCATTCGGCTGGGGCACCGCCGAGCAGTTGGTTCGCATGAAAGAACTGTCGCTCAAGGTCAACGAAGTGCTGACCAAGCTGTTCGACGACGCCGGCCTGCTGCTGGTCGACTTCAAGCTTGAGTTCGGCGTGTTCAGCGACGGCTCCATCGTCCTGGGCGACGAGTTCAGCCCGGACGGTTGCCGTCTGTGGGACAAGGACACCAAGAAGAAGATGGACAAAGACCGCTTCCGTCAGGGCCTCGGTGACGTTATCGAAGCCTACGAAGAAGTCGCCAATCGTCTGGGCGTACCGCTTTAATCGACGCAAGCATCTGATAGCACGGAAAAAATTTGCGAAAGGGGGTTCGCTTTCGGCAAAAGTGTTGTTATGATGCGCGCCGTTGGAGAGATGCCAGAGTGGCCGAATGGGACGGATTCGAAATCCGTTGTACCTTCACCGGTACCTAGGGTTCGAATCCCTATCTCTCCGCCATTACATAGAAAAAGCCCCGTAGCTGAGAAGCTGCGGGGCTTTTTTGTTTGTGCGTCTTACGTACGGGGGAGAGGTGCGTAAATTTCGCAGCCGAAAACCTCCGGGATGAAAAATTTTGGGCGGCGTTTTTTGAGCGGACAACACCCGCAAGGTGGCCCCTTTTAGCTCTTTCTGAGGTCATGTAGTCAGTCCCCGGTGTCACCCCTTCGCATAGCCCCGTCCAAGCTGGCTCGTCAACATTGAGCTATTTAATCCGTAGCGGTCGGTCGTGGCCGGCATGTATTTACCCGGCAAACAGTTAAGGGATTTATCTCCCATTGATTCAAACCGCAATCGATAAGGTAAGTCCTGCGTCTGGATGCGGATCTTGACTGCTGTGGTAGGAGAGGGGCTGCTTTTCGCTGCTCAAGTGTAGTTGGTGTATCACCGTGTTATGATGTTAAACTTATGATCGTGTTTTTTATTTTTTTAAGTTTAAAGAGCATATATCATGTTGGATTCGAAGGTCTCCGTTATTATTGCTGCATATAATGTAGAAGATTATATAGTTGAGACAATGGAGTCGCTCTTTGGGCAAACTGTTCAATCATCGGAAATCGTGATTGTTAACGATGGGTCGACGGATGGAACGCTGGCGTTAATTAATTCAAAGTATGGGCATGACAGCCGTGTAAGAATAATCACCCAAGAAAACAAGGGCGTCGGCTGCGCCCGTATGGTCGGATTCAATGCCGCTACAGGGGACTACTTGTTTTTTTGCGACCCGGATGATGTGGTAAGCCTCGATCTTTTCGAAGGCTTTAATAAAGCATTAAATGAAAACAGTGATTTAGAACTTTATTACTTCTCGAAACGCTCTTTTGTTGATTCGAGTGGCAAGCGCAATTACTTGAAGCGTGATACCGCACCTTCCCGCGAGGGTTGGTTCAGTAAGGGCGTGGAGCTGTTCGAGGATCTGATCCTCAGTAATAAATACAAGGCCACGACATGGCAGTACATTTTCAAAAAAACCATGACTGAACGCTTCGACGTGACTTTCAAGGGGCGTGCGCACGAGGATCAGTTGTTCAGCATGAACGTCTATCTTCATAGCAAGCTCTGCTATGCGACGCAGGCCGACCGATATTTCCAAAGGGTGCGCCAAGGGTCGCTGACCAATAGTGTCAAAGACGAGCACCATGTCCTGACAAGTTACGACGCTTACCGGGACACCCTGGCTGTGCTCAAGACCCACCTCCATCACTTCAGTCGCAAGCGACAGGTGGCAACGGCTTATATGAAGCGAGGTGTCACTTGGACGATCAAGGGGTGCATTCGAAACCGAGTGAGATTACCCAGCCGATTTTTTGCGCTGACACGCAAGGATTGCCACGAGTGTGGCGTGGGACGCGAGGGCGGCATGATATTGACCCTGCCGGAATGGCATTTTTTCGCGAAGAAGGTCAGCTTCGAGTTAAAGATCCGTTTGCGTCGGGGCCGTCCCCCCGTTGTCTGATTGCGGGCTTGTTCCTGAACACCTATGGATGAGTTTCGCTGCGCAACCGCAAGGTATCGCCTGCTGACTAAAGCCCCACAAATTCAAACCTGTGGGGCTTTTCCATTTCTGCAGAATCCAGAAAATTCCGCAATCACTCACTCAAGGCTGTGAGTGTCCCAGCTTGCGCTTGATCAGCTCATAAACTTCCTTGTGCGTCGAGTTATGCAGCGAATTGTCCTTGCACGCCGAGGCGAGGAAGGTTTTGACTTCGTCCTTGGCGTGCGGATAGAGGCTGGCGACGTAATCGGCTTCATGTGCTTGCGTGCAGTTGAAGTGCTTGTCGTCTTTCGCTTTGTCTCTAGCCATTGTGCGGCTCCTTTTGATTTCGAGTGATGGAATGAAGCTGGGCCGGATTGCCCCTTACGCCGGTGAGCGTAGAGGTGGAAAGCAGGCGTGCCAGTCATTCGACTAAAAAAGGAAAGTGCTGTAGGACACAGTCGCGCTTTCACTCTCGTGGTCAAATCTCCCTAACCGGCGTCTCCCCCGTTGCACCCTTGATCAGCTCGATCACATGCAAACAATCCGCCTTGTTCACGTACGACTCGCCGCTGGCGATGGTCTCGTGATTGCCTGCGCGCAGCCTCCAGCGCCATTGGCCTTTGCCGGTGCTTGGGGTGCCTCTGGATTGCCTGTAAATCTCGAAATACATTCAGTTCGCTCCATGCGATTTAATCGTGCGACAACCTGTGTGGCGCATCGACGCAAGCCTAGCGCAGGCGGTTATTTTGGCTATCGGACATTTGTTTCCAATCGTTCGCGGATGTTTCTGTGTTCATCTAAACCTCTCCTGCTGCGCATGTTGATGGACGGCAGCCCAGTAGACTTTCTACACTGCGGGCAGTCTGGGGATGGGGGCAATGGATGAACCGCAATGAACTACGCAAGGCCGATATCAACCTGATGGTGGTGTTCGAGACCTTGATGCTCGAACGCAACGTGACCCGGGCGGCAGAGAAGCTGTTTCTTGGCCAGCCAACCATCAGCTCGGCGCTCAACCGTCTACGCACGATGCTCAACGATCCGTTGTTTATCCGAGTCGGCCACCGCATGGAGCCGACGGCCCGCGCCGAGGACATCTTCCGCCACCTCAAGCCTGCGCTGGATTCGTTGTCGGTGGCGCTGAGCCTGACCCGCGATTTCGATCCGGCGATCAGCACCATGACTTTCCGCATCGGTCTGTCCGATGATGTCGAGTTCGGCCTGCTGCCGCCGCTGTTGCGTGCACTGCGCCAGGAAGCGCCGAATGTGGTGTTTGTGGTGCAACACGTCGACTACTGGCGGATTCCCGATCTGCTGGCCGCCGGCGACATCACCGTCGGTATCAGCCAGACCCGCGGCCTGCCGGCCAATGCCAAGCGCAAACTGCTGCGGCACATCCAGCCAAGCATCCTGCGTGCCGACGCCTCCGCTACACCGCTGACCCTTGATGAATATTGCGCGCGCCCGCACGTGCTGGTGTCCCACACGGCCAACGTCAGCGGTTTCGCCGACGAGTGGCTGGCAGAGCTGGGACGTACCCGTCAGGTCGTGCTGTCGGTGCCGCAATACAGCGCATTGCCGGCATTGCTGGCCGGCACGGACCTGATCGCCAGCCTGCCGGACTACACCGCCGCAGCCATGGCTACCTCCGGATTGCTGTTCAAGGAGCCGTTCCCATTCAAGACGCCGACGCTGGATCTGTCGATGGTCTGGCTCAGCCACGTCGACAGCGACCCGGCCGAGCGCTGGTTGCGTTCACGGCTTGAAGCGTTCATGAGCGAGCGGCCGATCACACCGCCCTGAGCCGGCGCTGTGTTATATGTACGCCCTTTCTGCCGACTGACTGGAGCATCCCAATGCCACACCTGCACATGGAATACACCGCCAACCTGCCGCAGTTGAACGCCGACGTCGCGTTGATCCGGCTCAACAACACGTTGGTGGGGTCCGGTCAGTTCGCAGCAGAGTTCGATATCAAGAGCCGTGCGGTAAAGGTGGAAACCTTCAAAGTGGGCACCGCCATGGGCGAGCGCGCTTTCGTGCATGTGAAGCTGGCACTGCTCAGTGGCCGTTCGCCGGGGATAAAGAAGCAGCTTTCGCAAAGCCTGCTGGCGGTGTTGCAGGATCTTTGCGAATGGCCCGCCGGCGTCGAGGTGCAGTTGTGTGTGGAACTGCTGGATATCGACCGTGAGTCCTACAGCAAAACCGCCATTGGCGTGTAAGACTCAGGCCGCTTCCAGTTCGCTGCACACCTTGATCACCTGCTCGCGCAGCCAGACGTTGGCGCTGTGCTGATCGACGCTCTGGCTCCATTGCATGTCGAGGGTGAACCCCGGCAAGCCATTAGGCGCCTCACAGTGATTAAACACCGCTTCGCTGGTCAGTAAACGCTGAATGCGCCGGGGCAGGGTGAGAATGAAGTCGGTGCCGGTGATCATCTTCAACGCAGCGCTGTAGCTGTTCGATCGCGCCACGATCTGACGCTTCTGCGCCTGCCGTGCCAGCCAGCCATCGACCATGTTGGTGGTGGAAGTCCACGGGGTCGGAAACACATGCCGACGCTCGGTGAAGGCTTGCAGGCTCAGGCGTGGTTCCAGCGGCGTGGCGCGCTTGTCGAAGACGCAGACCAGATCATCTTCCAGCAGCATCTGCGACTTCAGGTCAGTGTGGTTGCGATGAAAATTGGGGCCGAAACTGATCACCAGGTCGAGGCTGCCGTCGCGTAACTCATCGGCGGGCACGTCGGTTTCGAACTTGTGCATGTTGACTACCACCGGCAAGTCATCGAAGTCGAAGCGCTTCAACAGACGCGGCAGGATCAGTTGCTCGAAGTATTCCGGTGCGCAGATGTTGAATGTGACGGCTTGTCGGGTTGGATCAAACACCGGGGCGCCGGCGTGGCACAGGTTGATGCTTTCGAGAATTTTCTGCACATGGCCGTACATGCTGCTGGCCTTGTAGGTCGGGCGCATGCCGGTGCGGGTGTTGATGAACAGTTCGTCTTCGAAACTGGTGCGCAGTTTTTTCAGGCAGTAACTGACGGTGGACTGGCTGACAAACAGCGTTTCCGAAACATCGGTGACGCTGCTCTGCTCATACACGGCGATAAACACCATGAGATCCTGCATGTCGAGCTTTCGAAGCAAGTTACTGTTCAGCATCCGTTCTGTCTCGCTGTGCTCCTTGCGCTGAATCCGCGCAAACGTGTGCGAATGATCCTAACGGAACGATGGTGCCAGGAGAACGCCCTGTAGGACATTTCACGGATACATGTGGGACAGAAAGTTTTAGGAACACGACGTCATTGATCAATGTGCGCAAAGATGGCCAGAGGCCTCTAGCTCGCGCGCCTCTGCAATCATTGAATATGCCGCGCGTACTGCCGGGGATCGAAGCGCAACACCATCAGGAGCATGGCCACCATCACTGCAGTCAGTGCCCACCAAGCCCATTCGAAGCTGCCCAGTTGATCGCGAGCCATCCCGGCGAGTAGCGGCGAGAGACCGGCAATCAGATACCCAATGCCCTGCACGAATGCAGTCAGGTTTCCGGCGCGCTGAGGATTGTCTAGGTGGTCGAGCGAGACGATCAGGCTCATCGGGAATAACCCGCCGATGCCCAGGCCCAGCAAGCAGGGCCACAGCAGACTGAGGTGTTGGGGGCTGAGGGTCAGGCCACAGAAACCGGTGATGATCAGGCCGAGCAGCGCCATCAGCACCACGCGCCGGTCTCGGCTACGGTTGGCGATGGGCGGCACTATCAGTCCGGAAATTACCTCCATGGCTGTCATAAAACCCAACAACAGACCGGCGCTTTGTTCGCTCCAGCCTTTTTCAACGTAGTAGGGCGCCAGCCAGGCGAGCACACAGGTGTAGGACGCAGTCCCCAGACCGAAGAAGATTGCGAGTAACCAGGCGCGGGAATTGGCGAAAAACGATTCTTTCTTCGCCACACCGGTCATGGCGTTTGGCAATTGCCAACGTTGCAACCACCAGAACACCAATGCCAGCAGCGCCAGTGCTGCCCAAATGGCTAAGCCGAGGCGCCAGCTACCGGTTTGCACCATCACCCGTGGGGCGAACGAGGCCGCAAGCGCCGCGCCGCCCATGATCGACGTCACGTACAAGCCCATGCACAGCGCCACATTATTGGGGAAGTGCGACTTGATCAGCGCCGGCATCAACGCCTGAATCAAGGCAATGCCAATCCCCGCCAGCACGGCGCTGACAATCAACTCTGCCGCCGAATCGACAAACAGCCGCGACAGTGTCGCCAATGCAATGATCAGCAGCGACAGCAACACCGTGCGCTGTTCACCCAGTCGTTGGCTGATGCCGATGCCGAAGAACATCGCCAGACCCATGGCCATCACTGGCAGCATGGTCAGCAACGACGCGACGCTGAAGTTCAACGCAATGTCGCCGCGAATTGCCGACAGCAGCGGCCCGATGGCCGCCATCGACGGGCGCAGATTGAGCGCGACTAGAATGATTGAAAGCATCAGCCAAGTAGCGGGGCGGGAAGTGGTGCGGGCGTTTTCCATCTTCAGACCTTTGATGCTGGGGACTGAGGATTAGGCGCGTCACTGCCTGACTCGGGCAAACCAGAAAATCCGCAGCAGTATTTGAAAACTCGATAACACCCGATCACTTGTAGGCGTGAACCTGCTCGCGAAAGCGGGCTGCCTGTCTATGCAGTAGTGGCTGTCACACCGCAATCGCGAGCAGGCTCACTCCCACAGGTAAAGCCGTGCTGTTTTTCTGAACGAGAACTGAATCATTCTCAAACACTTCACAAGTTTGGATGTAATACCCAGGGCCAACTAATTGTTGGCGTCTTTTTCACAAAAAATTGATGGTTGCGCGCCTAAAGTTTGTCATGCCCTGGTTAATGAATTTTTCACAGTTAGTCACAGCTCTTCTTTTCAGGAATTGCCAACCTCTATGTTGAAGTTAAAAGCCGTGCGCCCGGAATGGGTGACGTTGATTGCCAGCGCCTTTCTTTTGCTCGGCTTCAACTTTGTGCTCTGGCAGCACCTCTTCGAGATCACCGCCGCAGACGGCAAGGGCATCGCCATGCGCGTGGCTTTCGGGGTGATGATCTTCGCGGCGTTCAACATCGTGCTGACGTTTCTGGCCTTCCGCCCGCTGCTTAAACCGGTGCTGACGTTGATGTTTTTGATCAGCGCCGGTGTGGCTTATTTCATGAGCCAATATGGCGTGATGATTGATGCGGGTATGTTGCGTAACTTTGCTGAGACCAATGTTACGGAAGTGCGTGATCTGCTGTCGTTTAAGTTGTTCGCTTATATATTCCTGCTCGGAGTTTTACCGTCCTGGTTGTTATGGAAAGTGCCGGTCAGCTATCGTCGCTGGCATCATGAGTTGCTCAGCAAAGTTATCGTCAGCGTGGCGTCGGTTGCGGTCATCGGTGGGGTGGCGCTGGTCAACTATCAAGGCCTGTCGTCGCTGTTTCGCAATCACCATGAGTTGCGTTTGATGCTGGTGCCGAGCAACTACATTGGCGCCTCGGCCGGTTACCTGCGTGAGCAGGTTGTCTCGGCGCAGCAACCCTTCGTCAAGATCGGTGAAGACGCGCAGCGCAACCCGGATCTGCATCTTCAGCCGCGCAAATCCCTGACCGTGCTGGTGGTGGGTGAAAGTGCCCGTGCCGAGAACTTCGGCATTCTCGGCTACGACCGAGACACCACGCCGAAGCTGGACCAGGAAGCGGGGCTGATCGCCTTCACCGATGTGCATTCATGCGGCACTGAAACAGCCGTCTCGGTGCCGTGCATGTTCTCCAACATGGGCCGCAAGGATTACGACGCCAGTAAAGCCAAGAACGAAGAAGGCCTGCTTGATGTGCTCAAACGTGCTGGCATCGACGTGATCTGGCGCGATAACCAGTCCGGCTGCAAGGGCACTTGTGATCGTGTCACCTTGCAGGATGTCAGCAATTTGAAAGACCCGACGCTGTGCGCCAACAGTGAATGCCGCGACGAAATCCTGCTGCAAGGTCTGCAAAGCTTTATCGATCATCTGGACAAGGACACCGTGTTGGTCCTGCACCAGATGGGCAGCCACGGCCCTGAGTACTTCAAGCGTTATCCAAAGGAGTACGAGCACTTCACGCCTGTCTGTGAAAGCAATGCACTGAACAATTGCAGCCGCGAAAGTATCGTCAACGGTTACGACAATACGCTGGTCTACACCGACCATGTGCTGTCGAGCCTGATTGATGTGTTGCGTAACAATCAGGACAAAGTTGATACCGCGATGTTGTACCTGTCCGATCACGGCGAGTCGCTGGGCGAGTACAACCTGTTCCTGCACGGCACGCCTTACATGCTGGCGCCGGAGCAACAGAAACATGTCGCGATGCTGGCGTGGTTCTCCGACAACTATCAGAAAGCCTATTCGGTCGACACCCATTGTCTGCAAATGAGCCGCGACAAACCGCTGAGCCAGGACAACCTGTTCCATTCGATGCTTGGCCTGCTGGAAGTGCGCAGCAAGGTGTATCAGCCGGGTCTGGATATGTTCGCCGGTTGCCGTGGTGCAGTGATCGACGGCGTGTTGGCCAAGGACTGAACCGCTTCGGGCCTGTCGTCCTGACACGACGGGCCTGTCTGTTTCCTCTGTCAGACTATTCTTGCTCTCTGGCAGGACATTTCGTTACAGCTCTTGCCCTTCGCAGGCGCGTAAATCGCCAGTGGCGATATATACTGCGCGCCATTCTTCAAGGGAGAGCCGTGTGGCCATCGATATTCACTGGATTCGCGACAACGAAAGCCTCGCGCAATTTTGCGCCGAGTGGCAGCAGCTGCCTTTCGTGGCCCTCGACACCGAATTCATGCGGGTCGACACCTTCTACCCGATTGCCGGTCTGTTGCAGGTTGGCGACGGCAAACGCGCCTATCTGATTGATCCGCTGACCATCAATGCCTGGCAACCGCTGGCCGCCTTGCTGGAAAACCCGGCGGTGCTCAAGGTCTTGCACGCGTGCAGCGAAGATCTCGAAGTCCTGTTGCGTCTGACCGGCAGCTTGCCGGCACCGATGTTCGACACCCAACTGGGCGCCGCTTATCTGAACCTCGGGTTCTCGATGGGTTACTCGCGTTTGGTGCAGGCCGTACTCGGCATCGAACTGCCGAAGGGCGAAACCCGCTCTGACTGGTTGCAGCGTCCTTTGTCCGACACGCAAATCAGTTACGCCGCCGAAGATGCCGTGCATCTGGCAGAGGTTTTCGTACAACTGCGGCCGAAACTGTCTGACGACAAATTTGCCTGGGTGCTGGAGGACGGCGCCGAACTGGTCGCCAACCTGCGTCGGGAAACCGATCCGTATGAGGTTTATCGCGAGGCCAAACTGGCGTGGAAACTGTCCCGTGCGCAACTGGCCGTGCTGCGCGAGTTGTGCGCCTGGCGCGAGCGCGAAGCCCGCGCCCGCGACCTGCCGCGCAACCGTATCGTCCGTGAGCACTCGCTGTGGCCGCTGGCCCGCACGCAACCGGACTCCCTCAGTGCGCTGGGCAAGATCGAAGACATGCACCCGCGTACCGTGCGTCAGGACGGTGAATTTCTGCTTGATCTGATCAAGCGCTCTGGCAGTGTGGGGCCTGATCAATGGCCGCCCGCTGTGCCAGAGCCGTTGCCGATCGAAGCGGCTGCGTTGATCAAGCAACTGCGCGCCCTGGGGCAGGCCGAGGCCGAGCGCCTGGGCATCGCGCCAGAACTGATGCTGCGCAAGAAAACCCTCGAAGCGCTGGTCAAAAGCGGCTTTCCTGAGGGTCCTTACCAATTGCCTGAGTCGCTGCGTGGCTGGCGCCGCGAACTCATGGGTCAGAAGCTGCTCGACAGCCTGGCCACCGCCGGAGAACAGCCTTGAAACGTATTTGCTCTATTTACCAAAGCTCGAAGCGCAGCGGCATGTATCTCTACGTGCTCAAGAGCGATGAGTTGGAACGTGTGCCCGAGGCGTTGATGGCGGCCTTCGGCAAAGCCATTTTTGCCTTTAGCCTGGTGTTGACTCCCGAGCGCAAATTGGCCAGCGAGGACATCGTCGTTGTCCTGGAAAACCTCGACAAACAGGGTTATCACCTGCAAATGCCGCCTGCCGAGGACGAGTACATCGAACACTTGCCCGAAGAGTTGCTGCGACGCAACGACCCGATGTGATCTGCAAGGCCCTGTTCTGGGCCTTTGTTAACTCTGGAACTGTTTTTACCGCGATGGCCACCCTGAATCCGGTGGCCGTCTGCACGGTTTGCGAAAGGTTTGAAGATGCGCGTTCTGATTGCTGAACACGACCACGCGATATACGCCCGGCTGCTGCAACAGGCAGCGCCGGAACTCGAAGTGCTGACCAGCGGCGACTCCGCTGAACTGGCCCGCAAGGCCGCCGATTGCCCGGTGTGGCTGGGGCAACCGGATCTGCTCGCGACCCTGTTGCGGCAGGGCCATCAACCGCAATGGCTGCAGTCGACCTGGGCCGGCATCACGCCGCTGCTCGCCGACGGCCTGCGCCGGGATTACCGCTTGACCCGCGCGGTGGGGATTTTTGGCCAGGTGATGGCCGAATACGTGCTGACTTACATGCTCGGCCACGAACGCGAAGTACTGGCGCGACTGGTCAGCCAGGTCGAGCGCAAGTGGGACAACCGCACCGGCCAGAGCCTGGTCGGGCGCAAGGTGCTGATTGTTGGCACCGGTGATATTGGCCTGAGCGTGGCGCAGTTTCTGTTGCCGTTCGGCGTCGAACTGTACGGCATCGCCAGCAGCGCACGGGAGCAGGCACCGTTTGTTGAAGTCGGGTCGATGGCCGATCTGCCACGGCTGGTGGGCGAAGTGGACTACGTGGTCAATCTGCTGCCGAACACGGCGCATACCCATGATGTTTACGACGCAGCGCTGTTCAAACAATTCAAGCCGACCGGGTTGTTCATCAACGTCGGGCGTGGTGTAGCGGTGGTTGATGCCGATCTGGTAGAGGCCCTCAAGGAAGGGCATCTGGCGGGTGCGGTGATCGACGTTTGCCGTCAGGAACCGTTGCCGCAGCGTCATCCGTTCTGGACGGCGTGGGGCCTGCTGCTGACCGGTCACAGCTCGGCACCGACTTCACCGGCGTTGATGGTGCAGTTGTTTGTCGAGAACCTGAAGGCGTATCAGGCGGGCGAACCGTTGCGTGGGGAAGTGGATTTCACACGCGGTTACTGATTCAACGTAATAAAAACTGTGGGAGCGAGCCTGCTCGCGAAGAGGGCGTGTCAGTCGACATCAATGTTGATTGACACAGCGCTTTCGCGAGCAGGCTCGCTCCCACATTGTTTTTTGTGATGGCTTAAAGGGTGAAGTCGCCTTCAGCCGCCAATTCGCTCAGCGGGCGACGCGGGCTTGGTTCTTCGCGTGCTTGCAGGTACTCGGCCAAGGTCGATTTGTCACCCAACTTGCCCACCGCAACGGCGGCATGCAGGGCATAACCCTCAGGAATATTCAGTTCCTTGCGCGTCAGCTCCTGATCGAAGCCGGCCATGCCGTGGGTGTGCCAGCCGCTGATGCTCGCTTGCAGCGCCAGATGGCCCCATGCCGAACCGGTGTCGAACGTGCTCCACAGCGCCGGCGTCTCTTCAGTGGCGCCCGGCACGGCGAAAGTGGTTTTCGAGATCACGATCACCAGCGCCGAAGCGTGTTGCGCCCAGCCGCGGTTGAACTCGTTCAGCAGGCCCAGATAACGCTCCCAGTTCGGCGTATCGCGACGCGCGTAGAGAAAACGCCACGGCTGTGAGTTGTAGGCCGATGGTGCCCAACGCGCGGCTTCGAAGAAGCTCAGCAGGGTTTCTTCCGGGATCGCTTCACCGGTGAAGGCGCGGGGTGACCAGCGATCAGTGAACTGCGGGTGAATGGCGTAATCGGCGACGCGAGGGTTGGCACTCATCAAGAGATTCCTTGCTACGTTTGAGTAATAAAACCGTGGCAAAACCCTACTTGGCGGCGATTGGGCTGACAAGCACGATTTACCGACAGTCGCCAGCGCTTGGCCCGCAAGGCCTTGGGCACTAGACTGGCGGCCTTTTCACCATCTGATGTTGATGCTTGAGCCATGGCCGCCAAAGTCGAACCGTTCTGGATACGCAAAACCCTCGATCAGCTGGATCACGAGGAGTGGGAATCGCTGTGCGACGGCTGCGGTCTGTGCTGCCTGCAAAAGCTCGAAGATGAAGAAGACAACAGCGTCTATTACACGCGCATTGCCTGCAAACTGCTGGACCTTAAGACCTGCCAGTGCAGCGATTACCCGAATCGCCTCAAGTTTGTCCCGGACTGCATCCAGCTCACCCCGGGCCAGGCTGAAGAATTCAAATGGTTGCCACCAACCTGCGGTTATCGACTGGTCAGCGAAGGCAAGGATCTGCCGCTGTGGCACCACTTGGTCTGCGGCGACCGCGATGCAGTGCACCACGAGCGTATTTCCCAGTCCGGGCGCATGCTCGCCGAAGGCAGCGTGCCTGAGGATGACTGGGAAGATCACCTGATTTTCCGGGCTGGCTAGACGCCCACCGATTCCAGTTTCAACAAGGAGTGTGTATGGCTGTGGGATTGCGGCGGGGGTTGATCGCCGGGCTGCTGGCGCTGAGCGCCCCTGTGTGGGCTGCGAAGAAAGTCGATCTGGATTATCACGTGCGCCTGTTGCCGCAGAGCGATCAGGCCGAAGTGCGCCTGACCCTGGCCAAAGGCGAAGCCGTACGCAGCCTGGATTTCGACCTCGGCGACGGCAGTCATTACAGCGACTTCAAGGCCGACGGCCAATGGCTGCTGACACCGGGCAAGCAGGCACGCGGCGTCTGGCGTCCGGCCAGCGACAAGTCCAGCCTGACCTACCGCGTGCGCATCAGCCACGGCCGCAAGAACGGCAGCTTCGACACGCGCATGACCCCTACTTGGGCTTTGATGCGCGGCGACGAACTGGTGCCGCCGGCCAAACTTGATCAGCAGGACGGCACCGAACTGGTCTCGCGCCTGCAGTTCGAATTGCCTGACGGCTGGACAAGCATCGAAACCGCTTGGCCGCGCGTCGGCAAAAACAAATTCCGCATCGACAACCCCTCGCGTCTGTTCGACCGCCCGACCGGGTGGATGCTCGCCGGGCACTTGGGCAGCCGCCGCACGCGTCTGGGCGAAACCGAAGTCACCGTGGCCTCGCCGCAAGGGCAGGGCATGCGCCGGATGGATGTGCTGACCTTGCTCACCTTCGTCTGGCCTCAGGTTCAAGCCCTATATCCACGGCATCCCACGAAACTGTTGATCGTCGGCGCCAACGACCCGATGTGGCGCGGCAGCCTCGGCGCGCACGAATCGATTTACCTCAACACGCGGTTGCCGCTGGTCAGCGAAAGCGGCAGCAGTGCGCTGGTACGCGAGTTGGCGCAGGTGTTCGGGCGGATCAATGACGAGCAGCGCAGTGACTGGATCAGTGAGGGTTTTGCCGAGTATTACGCGATCGAACTGGTGCGCCGGGCTGGCGGCATGAGTGACGAGCGTTATCAGAGTTTGCAGGCGAAATTGGCCAAGGATGGCGCAAAGGTCACAACGCTGCGCGGCGAGCAGGTCAGCCCGGCGCAAATCTCAAAAGCGGTAATTGTGTTGCAGGAGCTGGATGGCGAGATTCGCCTGAAGACGCGCAACAAGCGTTCACTGGATGATGTGTTGCGCGGGGCGATGCATCTGGGGACGGTGAGTACCAAAGCGTTTGTGCAACTGGCCGAGAGTGTTCTTGGCGAGTCCTCCAAAGTGCTTGATACCGCGTTGCTTCAGTAATATCCCCATTCGCGAGCAGGCTCGCTCCCACACTGGTTTTGTGTTCGACAAAGATTAAATGTGGGAGCGAGCCTGCTCGCGAAGAGGCCACAGGCCTTACAACAAATTCAGGATCAAACCCCGGCTTTCGGCGATTTCACCGAATCATTACCAGTCACCGTCGCCGTGCTGGTCGCCGCCTCGGCATTGGCTTTGAGCTTGCTCAGCTCTTCTCCGGCCCGCTCGATCTTGGCCCGCACGTTATTCATGTCCTGACGGCTTTTCTCAAACAGGCTTTTTACCGAACTGTGCCCGGTGATCCCGCGAGCCATGGCCACACCGCCAATCGCCACCTGAATCAGACCGAACACCCCGCCACGGCGCAGGCCCTTGCCGACCATGATCACGCCACCGGCCAGCGAGCCGATGCGCTCCCAGCCTTCGACGTTCTGCTCGGTACGAGTCTGGAACGGGGTGGATTCGATACGCTCGACGCGTTTGAGCTCGGTCATGATCTTTCTCCAGGTAATGAGTAATGGATAAACAAGCTGACTGCCGGAGCGGTCAGCTTGTTCCATCGGATGTGCGACGCTTCAGCGGAATTTCGGTCCGGAGCGAGTATTCAGGCCCTTGGCCATGCGGTCGTAGAGCACGACATTGACGGTGGCGGCGAGGTTCATGCAACCGGTGGTCGGGATGTACACGACGTCTTCGCACCAGTCGCGGATCTCTTTATCCAGCGAGCCGTCTTCCGGGCCGAAGATGTACAGGGCGCGATCCGGGTGGGTGTATTCCGGCAGAGGGCGGGCGCCTTCGACCAGTTCCACGGCGACCGGTACGCAATTGAGCGGGAGGATCTTTTTCAGATCGTCGATGCCGATCAGCGGGATGTCGTAGTGCACGCGCTTGGTGTCGGTAACGAAATCGGCGGCGCGTTCATAACGCTTGCCGGTGTAAAACACCGACGCCACGCCGTAACAGCCTGCGGCGCGCATCACCGAACCGACGTTCTCCGGTGATTTGGGGTTGTACAAACCAATGCAGCTGTAACGTTTGTCTGCCACGAGCGGGGTGCCTTCGGGAAAAAGAGCGCGATTATACGGGGATTGGGGGAGGGCGGGCACTGATCGTTCCCACGCAGAGCGTGGGAACGATCATGGCTGGTTCAGTCTTCTTTCTTCATCAACCCGGCCAGTGCGGCGAACGGGTTGTGCGTCGCCTTGGCGATTTTCGGCGTGCTCAGCGAGCCTTCGCTGAAGTATTGCTGATCGGTGTAGCGCGAGTGTTCGTTGTCGTGGCAGTACAGGCACAACAGCTCCCAGTTCGAGCCGTCCTGCGGGTTGTTGTCGTGGTTGTGGTCACGGTGGTGCACGGTCAGTTCGCTCAGGCGCTTGCCGGAAAATTCACGGGTGCAGCGGCCACAGACGTGCGGGTACATCTTCAGGGCCTTGTCGCGATAGCCCATTTCCTTGTCGCGCTGGTTGTCGGCGAGGATGCGATCCAGCTTCGACGTATTGGTTGGGGTGGACGAACTCATGGGTTCACCTTTGTAGAAGACTAATGACGGTTATGTACAGAGTTTAGCTCAGCCCTTGAGCTTCTCGGCAATCCAGATCGTGTGGCGAGTGCCCTTGTTGCCGTGGGCGAAGACCTGCACTTCCTCAGCCTTGAAACCGGCCTTCTTCAATTTGTCGGAAAACTGCCGGTCAGCGCTGGCCGACCACACGGCCAGCACCCCTTTCGGGCGCAGTGCCTTGGCGCAGGCATTCAGGCCCGCGGCGGAATACAGCCAACTGTTGGCCTTTTGCGTCAGGCCTTCGGGGCCGTTGTCGACGTCGAGCATGATCGCGTCGAAGCCGTTCGGCTCGCTTTGCAGGACGTTGGCCACGTCTTCCTGACGAATCACCGTGCGCGGATCGAGCAGCGGCCGGCCGGACTTTTCACCGAGCGGGCCACGGTTCCACTCGACCACGCCCGGCACGAGTTCGGCGACCACCACTTCAGCGCTCTTGCCCAGATGCTTGAGCGCCGAGGCGAGGGTGAAACCCATGCCCAGCCCGCCGATCAGCACCCGCGAGTCCGGCCGGCCGGCAACCTTGCGGCAAGGGATTTCGGCCAGCGCATCTTCAGAGCCGTGCATGCGCGTGTTCATCAGTTGCCCGCCGTCGCCGCCCTGGATCTTGATGACGAAATCCTCGCCATACTCGAACAGGCACAGGGCACCGCCGCTTTCAGGGATCGGGGTGGTGTCGAGCAGAACGAAACGTTTCATGGAAATCTCTACAAGGGGGAAGGCAAGCAGGCCCGTTGGGAGTAGCCTGAGCGCAGACTAAGGCCAACGGAGCCCTTGATGAAGCGCACCATTCTAACGGTCATTGCCCTGGCCGCGCTCTCGATAACTGCAGTGCAGGCGCAGCAGACCATTCCGGTCAGCCCGGCGCCGCAGCCCGGCTCGCCCGGCACCGCAACGCCAACCCCATATCCACAGATCACGCCGATCAACATCCCCAAGTCGGGCGCCGGCAGTGGCAGCCCGCCGCTGGTGCCGATCGAAATGCCCAGCCCACCAATCAAGGATCAACCGGTGCCGGGTATTGAACAGACCGGCACCAAGATCAAATCCCCCGGCGGTTAAACCTGTTGCGCCGCCAGTTGGCCGTCGGCCATGCGCAAGCGTTTGGACAGGGAGACGGCGAGGGCGCGGATGATCTTGGCGGCGATTTTCGGCGCGTCGTTGAGCATTTTTTCCAGCGAGTCCTTGCCCAGATTGAGCAACTGGCAATTGCTCGCCGCCACGCAAGTGGCCGAGCGCCGTTCGCCGTCGAGCACGGCCATTTCCCCGAACGCCCGACCGCTGCGCAGGGTGGCCATGGTGATGACCTGACCGTCGGCACCGGTTTTCTGCACGGCGACCTGGCCGGTGTGGAGGATGCACATGAAACTGCCAGCATCGCCCTCACGGAAAATTGCTTCGCCTTCAGCCACGGTGCTGATGCTGAAGTAGCCGGAGGCGGCGGCGAAGTCGGCCAGTTGCAATTGGTCGAACAGGCCGCAGTCCATCAGCCAGTCGCGGATTTCGTTGTTCAGTAAGGTCGGTTCTGACATGTCGTTGCGATCTTATTTTGTGTTCACTGATTTCAGGCGCTGCACGGTTCCAGTGTAGGAGCTGCCGAAGGCTGCGATCTTTTGATCTTGCCTGTCTGAAAATCAAAATCAAAAGATCGCAGCCTTCGGCAGCTCCTACATGGAACTGTAGGTATCGGCCTCTTGGGTCTTGAGTTAAGACCCAAGTGACCGACGGAGTTCCTCAGGCCAGCCCCAGAACCTTGAAAACAAATGCATATTCGAGCGCTACGTCACGTAATCCCTGATAGCGCCCGCTCATTCCGCCGTGGCCGGCGCCCAGTTCAGTCTTGAGCAGCAGCACGTTGTTGTCGGTTTTGGTCGCTCGCAACTTCGCCACCCACTTGGCCGCTTCCCAGTACTGCACGCGGCTGTCGTTGTAGCCGGCGATCACCAGTGTCGCGGGATAGGCCTGCGCAGTGACGTTTTCGTAAGGCGCATAGGCCTTGATCCGCTCGTAGACGTCCGGCTCCTCAGGGTTGCCCCACTCGTCGTATTCAGTGACGGTCAGCGGCAGTTCAGGGTCGAGCATGGTGTTGAGCACATCGACGAACGGTACTTCGGCAATCGCCACGCCAAACAGATCCGGACGCTGGTTGAGCACCGCGCCAATCAACAAACCGCCGGCGCTGCCGCCGCTGATCGCCAGTTTTTCAGCCGTGGTGATGCCGTTGAGGATCAGGAATTCGGCGCAGGCGATAAAGTCGCTGAAGGTGTTGTGCTTGTGTTCCTGCTTGCCGGCGCGATACCAGGCTTCGCCCAACTCGCCGCCGCCACGTACGTGGGCGATGGCAAAGGCCATGCCGCGATCGAGCAGGCTCAAGCGTGCGTGGGAAAACCATGGGTCGAGGCTCGAACCGTAAGCACCGTAACCGTACAGGTACAGCGGCACCGGTTTGCCGACCATTTCGCGTTTCATCACCAGACTGATCGGCACTTGCGTTCCGTCCGGCGCGGTGGCCCAAAGGCGCTGGCTAACGTAAGCGTCAGCATCGAACGGGCCGAGTACCGGTGTTTCTTTCAGAACAGTCTGTTCGCCGCTGGCGAGGATCAACTGGCGAACCTGCGCCGGGCGATTGAGTGCCTCGTAGCGCAGGCGGATACGATCGCTTTCAAACTCCAGGCTGTTTTGCACATAGAGGCTGTAGGCCGCGTCCGGCAATTGCACGCGATAAGGCGCCAGACCGTGTGGGTGAACTTCGATGATCGGCAAGCCACCTTCGCGCAGGCTCAGGGTCATGGCCTCGGTATTGAGGCTCACGCCATCGAGCATCACCTCGTCGCTGTGCGGGATCAGGTTCTGCCAGTCGGCCTCAGTTGGGGCGACGCCAGTGTCCGGTGCCTGATACAAGGCGTAGTTGATGCCGTCGCGGTTGGTGCGGATGAACCACGTCCATGTGCCATCGAGCAGGCCGTGGTCGACGTCGTATTCGTGATCTTCGACGCGTGGTGCCAGGCAGGTGAACGGCAGGTGCGGCTGGCTGGCGTCCAGTGCCCAGACTTCGCTGGTGGTCTTGCTGCCCAGCGACAGCAGC
The DNA here is from genome assembly GCF_044743385.1 of Pseudomonas sp. NPDC087639. NCBI lineage: Bacteria > Pseudomonadati > Pseudomonadota > Gammaproteobacteria > Pseudomonadales > Pseudomonadaceae > Pseudomonas > Pseudomonas sp. NPDC087639. The sequence goes on from NZ_JBIUWI010000013.1 coordinate 18,766, forward strand.
AATTGCTGTTCGGAGCTGGATCGGTAGCAATGCAGGAAGAAACGCCCGTCCGGCTCGTGGAAGACTTCTTCAGCGGCAGTGCCGTCGAGGCGATAACGGAACAACTTGTGCGGGCGGTGGGTGTCGTCGAGCACGCCGAAGAACAGCGTCAGACTGTCGTTGGCCCAGGTCATGCTGCCGTCGCAGTCCTCGAATTCCAGTTCGCTGACCTTGTCGTTGGACAGTTCCTTGACGAACAGCGTGTAGATCTCATCGCCCGAGGCATCAACGCTGTAGGCCAGGCGCTGGTGATCGGGGCTGATGCTGAACGCGCCCAGGGAAAAGAATCCGCCATTGGCCAGCACGTTCGGGTCGAGCAGCAGTTGCTCGCGGCTTTCGTCGAGGGTCAGGCTGTCGTCCGCCGGGCGCGGGCAGCGGTAATGCCGGGCATATTCGTCGCCCGCTGTGGTGCGCGTGTAATACAGGTACGGCCCCCAAGGGGAGGGCAGGGACAGATCGGTTTCGAGAATCCGGCCCTTGATCTCTTCGAACAGGGTTTCGCGCAGTTCGGCCTGATCGGCGGTTTGCGCTTCTTGGTAGGCGTTTTCGGCCTTGAGGTAGTCGAGCACCGCATCGGTGTCGCGCTCTTGCAGCCAGGCATACGGGTCGGCGCCGGCCGCCTTGTGGGCAATCGGGGCGCTGATGACGTTGGCGGATTCGGGCATGGAAGGCTCTCGGACAATATTCGGAAAAGGGATTTCGCAGCGCTTGAGACTGATGCTCTCACAGGGATTGCTGCTCGCCGTCTGGCATTGGGACAAGCCTGGCGGGCGAAAAGTCGTTACTATAAGCGCCTCTGTGCGACACGCGTAGCGTGTCTCCGAACTTCGGGGTGCAAAGCATCTAGAAGGGTTCTCTCTGAAGAGAACTTGAGCTCAGGTGACAAGCCTGAGAAATACCCAGAAGTCCATATGCTTCAAGGACTTGGCCGCTGCGGCGGTTGCAAATTCCCTGGTCGGACCGCACTCTATTCGCTGACCAAAGTATCGGTACATCCCGGTTCTTGAGTGCACTTTCATCTCGTTTCATCCCAGCCCGTTTCTAGGCACAACCTTGCGGAAAATAATTCCCGCAGGGGTTATTTCCCGCCTCAGACACACGAGGCAACACTTCTTCGAGCATGCTGCATAAGCAGTTCCTGCTCTCGTCAACTCTCGGAGACATGAGCGAAAGCTCTGTCTGTCATTGTCCATCTACCTTGCTAGCAAGGTGGCAGCGGACTCGTTGTGCGACCAACGATAGCCTACGAAGACATGCGTCACTGGTAACGGTGGGGTGTGAAGCTCTTCTTACAATGTAGCCCCCATCAGGGTGCGCTTTCGCCGTGAGGTGGGAGTGTGGATGCTCGGAGCAGTACCGGGTTGAGGCGCTAGGCTGGTTGGCATGGGTAACTCATGTGAACTGCTGATAAACGTCGTAATTATAAACAAGCCAAAACTGCTATCAGGCTTGCGCCAAAAGGCATGTGGTCGGTTACCTCTGTAGAGGCTGGAGGTACGTCGTCATCAACGCCACCGGTGGAAAGGCAGACCCTAATCCAATCGTGTGACAGGCAGGGAACGTGGTAAGCCCGTATGGCTGCCTTCGGGCAGGTGAACCGCAAGGGGATCTGTTGGCTGTGCGGGTATGGGATCGCAGAGAAAGCGAACGCCGGGCTGTAATGGTTCGGATAGGGGTTGAGACATTACCTCACGGGAAACCGGGCAGACTTCTGCGTGGTCTTTCGTCGCATGAACTCTGACTGAACCTGTCTCAATGATCTTAGAGGCCAGCAGTAATGGTCTCCTATTAATCCAACCCTGACGGGAACGTCCATTCCCGTCAGGGGATGCGTACGTCTTCTGTCCGGGGAAACTTGAGAGGAAGGCAGCATGATAGAACACAGCCTAAAGGCCGTGTCTGCGCCCTCCGGCGTTCCGCAGCAGTGGCACGACATCGACTGGTGTCGTGTTCAGCGGAATGTTCGGGCAATGCAGGTACGGATTGCGAAGGCTTGTCGGGAAGGTCGATGGCGCAAGGTGAAAGCCTTGCAACGGATGCTGACCCGCTCTCGAACGGCCAGGTACTTGGCCGTACGGCGAGTTACTGAAAACCAGGGTAAGCGCACGGCGGGAGTCGACCGCGTGCTCTGGGATACACCCGACGCGAAATGGAAAGCAGCAAACGGGTTGAAGCGCCACGGATATCAGCCACGGCCCTTACGGCGTGTGTTCATTCCGAAGTCGAATGGGAAAGAACGCCCTTTGGGCATTCCGACCATGACCGACAGGGCCATGCAGGCTTTATACCTGCTGGCGCTGGCGCCCATCGCGGAAACCACCGGTGATCCGAACAGCTACGGCTTCAGGATTGAACGCTCGACGGCGGATGCGATGGGGCAGTTGTTCGTGTGCCTATCCAAGAAGGTCTCGGCCGAATGGGTATTGGAGGCGGACATCAAAGGTTGCTTCGACCATATCAACCACGACTGGCTGATCGCCAATGTCCCTACGGACAAAACGATCCTTCGGAAGTGGTTGAAAGCTGGTGTGATTCATAAAGGCCAGCTACAGGCAACGAATGCCGGTACGCCTCAGGGCGGGATTATCTCGCCCACCTTGGCAAATATGGTGCTGGATGGTCTGGAAAAACAGCTCAAGCAACATCTGGGCGTGACAAGGGCCAAGAAGCTGAAGATTAATGTGGTGCGCTATGCGGATGATTTTGTGATCACTGGTAGCTCGAAAGAGATACTGGAAAACGAGATCAAACCTTGGGTGGAGCAGTTCCTTTCAGTACGGGGACTGCAGCTTTCACCGGAGAAAACCCATGTCGTCCACATTGATGAAGGCTTCGACTTTTTGGGATGGAATTTCCGCAAGTACGACGGGAAGCTCCTGATCAAACCGAGCAAGAAAAACGTGCAAGCGTTCTATCGCAAGGTAAAGGAAGTCATCAGTACCCAAAAGACGGCGAGGCAGGAGGATCTGATCCGCCTGTTGAACCCGATGCTGCGAGGTTGGGCGTTGTATCACCAGCCCGTAGTAGCCAAGAAAGCGTACAGCCGCATGGACAATTCCATTTTCCACGTTTTGTGGCATTGGGCGAAACGGCGTCACCCGAACAAATCGCTCGATTGGATCAGGAAGAATTATTTTCTGAGTCATGAAGGAAGGAATTGGGTCTTCGCCTCCATGGTAAGGAATGAAGTTGGGAAGGAACGCTTGGTATCGCTGTATTCGATAGCGAGTACACCGATTGAGCGGCACAAGAAGGTGAGTGGGGGATATAACCCCTTTGATCCTTCCATGGAAGAAATGGGTGAGAAGCTGCGGATGGAGCGGATGCGTAAAAAGCTGAAGTACCGGAAGCAAATACTTAGCCTCTACCAGAGCCAAAAAGGAGTGTGTCCGTTATGCATGCAACCCATAACCAAGGTCAGTGGATGGCACGACCATCACATAATCCACCGCTCCCAAGGCGGTGGAGACACCTTGGATAACCGGGTACTATTGCATCCAGTTTGTCACCAACAGCTTCACAGCCGTGGATTGACAGTTAACAAGCCGGCTCCGCAAGGGGCTTTCTAAAGACTTGAGCCGTATGCGCCGAAAGGCGCACGTACGGTTCTTAGGGGGAGGCAGACCAGTAATGGTCTGTCTCTACCCGACTTGCCTGCCTTGCCATGGACACCATGACCGAGAACGACTATCTGATCGCCTGGGGCCTCTACGCCTTTGCCGCTGTAGGCTGCCTGTTGGTATGGATGCGCCTGACCACCTGGATGTGGCGCTGGCTGCGCGAGCCGCTGCGCGTGTTGATGGTGGTATTGCTCTTCAGCCCGACTATCGTTGACCCAGTGAAGGAAAAGGTCGCTCCGGCCATCGCCATTACCGCACTGGATCTGGCGTTCAAGGTCGGCAACAACGCCTGGCGCGCGGTCTCCGATCTGTTCATGTACGGCATGATCGCCTTCGGCATCTACCTGATTTTCGTGTTGATCCGCTTCCCGATCGAACGTGCCTCCAAGGCTCGCCGTGAACAGGCCGACGCCGCCAAGGCCGCAGCTCGCGCCGATGAACGCGACGATGATCAGCCGTTCGGTGGTGCCGGTGATGACCGTTATGGCCGCCCGCCGGTACCGAGCAATCCGCAGCGCATGCGGGTCGAGCCGCGTCTGTAATCCCGAGAGTCCGCACATGTGTGAATTACTGGGCATGAGTGCCAACGTGCCGACCGATATTGTGTTCAGCTTCACCGGGCTGATGCAGCGCGGCGGCCGCACCGGCCCGCACCGCGACGGCTGGGGCATCGCCTTCTATGAGGGCCGTGGCCTGCGGCTGTTTCAGGATCCGGCGGCGAGCAGCGAGTCGGAAGTCGCCAATCTGGTGCAGCGTTACCCGATCAAGAGCGAAGTGGTCATCGGCCACATCCGCCAGGCCAACGTCGGCAAGGTCTGCCTGTCCAATACCCACCCGTTCGTGCGCGAACTGTGGGGGCGCAACTGGTGCTTCGCGCACAACGGCCAGCTCGCCGATTTCACCCCGATCAAAAGTTTCTACCGCCCGGTTGGCGATACCGACAGTGAAGCGGCGTTCTGCGATTTGCTCAACCGCGTACGTGCAGCCTTTCCGGAACCGGTCGATATAGAAGTGCTGCTGCCGGATCTGGTCGCCGCGTGCGCCGAATACCGCAGCAAAGGCGTGTTCAACTGCCTGCTCAGCGATGGCGACTGGCTGTTCTGCTATTGCTCGACCAAACTGGCGCAGATCACCCGGCGCGCACCGTTCGGCCCGGCGCGGCTCAAGGATGTCGATGTGATCGTCGATTTCCAGGCCGAAACCACGCCCAACGATGTGGTGACGGTGATTGCCACCGAACCCTTGACCGAAAACGAAACCTGGACCCGCTACGAACCGGGCCAATGGAGCCTGTGGCGACGCGGCGAATGCGTAAGCCAGGGCAAGACCGAATAAGGATTGCACCCCATGTTGCTCAGTTATCTACGGCTGGTGTTGTTTGCGGCGGGCCTGTTGATCGGTGTCCAGGTGCCGGGGTTCATCAACGATTACGCTAAACGCGTCGAGGCGCATCTGATCGAGGCGCAGACTGGTCTGCGTGGGTTCCAGGGCACGGCCGAACAGTTTTTCAAGGGCGACATGCAGGCCTTGGTCGCGCATTATCGCGCCAGTGAAGACCCGGTGTTTCGCAGCGATGCCGATAGCCTGAGCACGATGCTCAATCGTCAGTTGGCCCTGGATAAACAGTTCCAGGCCATGCAGGGGCCGTGGTACATCCGCTTCCTGCAAGTGGTGCTGGCCGCCGACCCGGACATCCGCAAGGAAACCTGGAACGGCTACAGCTATCAGATCCTGCTGACTCCGGAAGCGATGATCTGGGGCATGAGCGGCGCGTTGCTGCTGTCGTTCGGCATCGAATGCCTGTTCCGTCTGATCGACTGGGTGGTACTGGGCGGCAAGCGCCTGCGCCAGAGCCGGCCGATTGAAGACCGGGATGTGCGCGGCTTGTAAATTCTGCACAACCCCCTGAAATGAGGGGGTTTTGTGGTGAGGGGATTTATCCCCGATGGGCTGCGAAGCAGCCCCAAACCCGGCAAAGCGGTGTGTCAGAAAGACTGAGTTGTTTGGTGTACGACTGCTGCGCAGCCGGTCGGGGATAAATCCCCTCACCACAAGTATGTGATCAGTTAGTAAGGGTGATGTAGTTTTCACCCACCTTCACCGCATACCCCTCCAGCACCTGCTGACACAACGTCACAATCTCCTCGACCCACTCCACACCCACCCGCCACGACACCACCACTTGCAGATTCGGTGGCCGCTGAACAATGGCGAGCAGGGTCAGTTCACCCCGCGCCAACTCCTCGGCCACCAGCACCGGCGGCAATACACCAATGCCAAAACCATCGCGCAGCAACCGGGTAATCGCCGACACCGAATTCACGCAATTCAAGCGCGGCGCCAACACCCCGTTGGCCTGCATCAGCGCCAATAGGTCCTGGTGCGGCCGGGAGTTTTTCGAGTAGGTGATGATGCGTTCCTGCGCCAGTTCGGCGAGATCGGCGTAGTCGCGGTTGTAGATCGAATGGCTGGCGACGATCCAGCCCAGCGGATGGCTGGCCAGCTCCAGACTGCGCACGCTTTCATGGCGCACCAGATCGGTTTGCAGGATCAGATCGAGAAAGCCTTTTTGCAGCTGATCGCAGAGGTTCAGCGAGGTATCGGCCACCAGCTCGATTTCCACGCGTGGATACAGGTCGGTCATCTGCGCCACCAACGGGCTCAGCCAAGTGTGAATCACCGTGTCCATCACGCCGATGCGTACACGGCCAACCTTGCTTGAGCGGGTTTCGATCGATTGCTTGAGCGCGCTCATGGTGTCGAGCATTTGCTCGGCATAGTCCAGGACTTTCAAGCCTTCGGGTGTGAGGCTGACGCCGCGCGAATCACGCAGAAACAGCTTCACCCCCAACTCGCCTTCAAGCACCGCAATGCGGCTGGAAATCGATGCCTGAGTGGTGAACAACTTGTCGGCGGTCAGGCGAAAACTCTTCAGCCGGGCGACCCAGACAAAGGTCTCGAGAAACTTCAGGTTCATGGGCAAGGCTCGGGTGACAAATTTTTCTTATGCCTAAGGCGGGTTTTTATTCGTTGGACGCAGCAGGGCGGGGCGCCCAAAAATCGGCGCATCCGGTTCCCACGATAGGCGTCGTCGGGACTACGAACAAGACCAATAAAAGCCTGCGGAGACTTGCCATGAGTGCGCCCGACACCCTCGACCTCGCCAAGACCACGGCCCGCCCCGGACCGTTCGACTGGTATCGCAACATCAACAAGCAGGAGCGTCGCACGTTCTGGAGCTGCAAGATCGGCTACGGTCTGGACGGCATGGACACCCAGATGCTCAGTTTCGTGGTGCCGACCCTGATTGCGATGTGGGGCATCACCACGGGCGAAGCCGGGCTGATTCACACCAGCACCCTGATCGCCTCGGCCATCGGCGGCTGGGTCGCAGGCATCCTGTCCGATCGCATCGGCCGTGTGCGCACTTTGCAACTGACGGTGTTGTGGTTCGCCTTCTTCACCTTCCTCTGCGGCTTCGCGCAAAACTACGAACAGTTGTTGATCGCCCGCACCCTGATGGGCTTCGGTTTCGGTGGCGAATGGACGGCTGGCGCAGTGCTGATCGGCGAAGTGATCCGGGCGAAGGATCGCGGCAAAGCGGTTGGCATGGTGCAATCCGGTTGGGCGCTGGGCTGGGGGCTGACGGCGATTCTGTATGCGCTGCTGTTCTCGATCATGCCGCCGGAAGACGCCTGGCGAGCGCTGTTCATCCTCGGCATCGTGCCGGCGATTTTCGTAATTTTCGTGCGACGTCTGGTCAAAGACCCGGAGATCTACCGCGAAGCCAAGGCTGCGCAAACCCCGGAAAATGCGGCGAAGTTCTATGAGATCTTCGCCCCCGGCATGCTCTTCACCACTTTTCGAGCCTCCTTGTTGACCACCGGCGCACTTGGCGGTTACTACGCGATCACCTCGTGGTTGCCGACCTTCCTGAAAAACGAACGGGGCTTGAGCGTGCTCGGCACCGGCGGTTACCTGGCGATGGTGATTGTCGGTTCCTATGTCGGTTACGTGATCAGTGCTTATCTGACCGACCTGTTGGGTCGCAAAAAGAACTTCATCCTGTTCGCGGTCGGCTCGTTCACCATCGTTCTGCTCTACACCCAATTGCCGGTCAGTAATGGCGTGATGCTCTGGCTGGGCTTCCCGCTGGGGTTCTTTGCCTCGGGGATTTTCAGCGGGATGGGCGCGTTTCTCACCGAGTTGTTCCCGACGCGGATTCGCGGCTCGGGCCAGGGCTTCTGCTACAACATCGGCCGGGCGCTGGCGGCGCTGTTTCCGCTGCTGATCGGCCTGCTCAGCCAGAAAGTGCCGTTGAGCGTGGGCATTGGTGCATTTGCTGCGGTGTCTTACGGCGTGGTGATTATCGCGGCGTTGAGCCTGCCGGAAACCCGTGGCAAGCAACTCGACGCGCAGTAACTGATAACCTGCGGGGGCATTGCCCAAGGGGCGATATCCTACGGATAGAAAGATAAAAAGCTACAGGAGTGTTTACCGTGAGCCGCCTGTTATTGAATTGCGACATTGGTGAGAGTTTCGGCAGCTGGACCATGGGTCTGGACGCCGAAGTCATGCCCTTCATCGACTGCGCCAACGTGGCCTGCGGCTTCCACGCCGGCGACCCGGGCATCATGCGCAAAACCGTCAGCCTGGCACTGAGCCATGGCGTGCAGATCGGCGCGCACCCGGCCTATCAGGATCTGGTCGGATTCGGTCGGCGCTCCATGGCGTATTCCGCACAGGAACTGCAAGACATCCTGCATTACCAGATCGGCGCGCTCGACGGCATCTGCCGCGCTCAAGGTGCAAGAGTCAGCTACGTCAAACCCCATGGCGCGATGTACAACGACATGATGGCCAACCCGGCGCAGTTGCGCGCGGTGATTCAGGCGGTGGCCGCTTACGATCGCACGTTGCCGTTGATGTTGATGGCCACCCGCGACAACTCGGCGGCGCAGCAACTCGGCGACGAGTACGGCGTAACCCTGTGGTTTGAAGCCTTCGCCGACCGTGCCTACGACAGCGCCGGTCGCCTGGTCTCGCGACAACTGCCGGGCGCGGTGCATCACGAACCGGAAAAAATCATCGAGCAAGCGCTGACCATTGCCCGTGGCGACAACCTCACCGCCAGCGACGGCAGCGCCTTGCACCTGCAAGCCAACACCCTTTGCGTACACGGTGACAACACCAGTTCGGTGGCCGCCGTGCAGCGTATCCGCGAGGCCTTGAATCAGCAGAGTGCGTCATGAATCCAAGGATTGAAGTCGTAGCACTGGATTGCCTGATGCTGCGTCTGTTCGATGACATCGCCGAGGCCAACATGCCATGGATGCTCGCTGCCAGTGAGCGCTTACGCGCGGTGTTCGGCGCGCAACTGATTGATCTGGTGCCGTCCTATACAACGTTGATGGTGCATTACGACTTGACCGTTTTGAGCCCGAATCAGGCTCGGGAATTGATCGCTGAGGCGTTGATTGATCTTTCGCCGAATGCACGGGCCACCGGCCAGTGCCACGTGCTGCCGGTCTGGTACGACCTGAGCGTCGGCCCCGAACTGAGCCTTTTGGCCCAACGCAGTGGATTGGCGGTAGAAGAGGTCATCCGCCGTCACAGTGCCCGGGAGTATCAGGTATTCGCTCTTGGTTTTGCCCCGGGTTTTGCCTTCATGGGGCTGGTCGAAGAAGTCTTGGCTGCGCCACGCCTGAACACCCCGCGCAAGAAAGTCGCCGCCGGCAGCGTCGGCATTGCCGAACGGCAAACCGCCGCGTATCCGGTGGTTTCCCCGGGTGGCTGGAACTTGATCGGCCGCACCCCGGCGAAACTGTTTGATCGTCATCGCGACGGCTACAGCCTGATGCAACCTGGCGACACCGTGCGCTTCGAAGCGGTGAGCCACGCCGAGTTCATCCATCTGGGTGGCGACGACACACCGCTGGAGGCACTGGCATGAGCCGACTGACGATTGAAGCAAGTACGCCGCTGTGCCTATTGCAAGACGCCGGGCGGTTTGGCGTGCGGCATTTGGGCGTGACCCAGGGCGGTGCGGCGGATTGGCGGTCGATGCGTTGGGCGAATTGGCTGCTGGGCAACGGCCTGGATCTGCCGGTGATCGAAATCACCCTCGGCGGGTTTGCCGTGGTGGCTGAAGAGGATTGCCTCTTGGCGTTGGCCGGGGCAGATCTCGACGCGCACCTTGATGACCAACCGCTGTCGCCGTGGTGCAGTTTCAAACTGCGCAAAGGGCAGACTTTGAAACTCACCCAGCCACGACTCGGTGCCCGGGCTTATCTGGCGGCGCCGGGTGGTTTTGACGCGCCGAGGGTTCTGGGCAGCAGCGCCACGGTGGTGCGCGAGGAACTCGGGGGGCTCGATGGCATGGGTCTGCCGCTGGCCAAAGGGGCGACGTTGAGCTATCAGGGTGAAACCTTTCTGGTTCGGGAAGTGCCAATGGCGCATCGCCCGGATCTTCGGCTGAATGCGCCGCTGGATCTGGTGCTCGGGGCGCAGATCGGCCAGTTCAGCGGGCAGAGTCTGTTTGATGTATTCAACAGCGCCTGGACGCTGGACAGTCGCGCTGATCGCATGGGCATTCGCTTGCTGGGCAAGCCTTTGCAATACCAGGGGCAGCCGATGATTTCCGAGGGCATTCCACTGGGCGCGGTGCAGGTTCCGCCGGACGGGCAGCCGATTGTTTTGCTCAATGATCGACAGACGATTGGTGGTTATCCGCGCTTGGGGGCGTTGACGCCGTTGGCGTTGACTCGGCTGGCGCAATGTCTGCCGGGAGCAAAGGTGAGATTGCGGCCGGTGGTGCAGGACGTTGCGCACCGGGAGCATGTCGACTATCTGCAGCTGTTTGGTTGAAGATCAAAAGATCGCAGCCTGCGGCAGCTCCTACGGAGAAATCCCCGCTCCCCTGCAAGAGCTGCCGCAGGCTGCGATCTTTTGATTTTATTTGGACAGGAATCTCATCCCTTCTTCCAGCCCACGCAAGGTCAGCGGATACATCTGATCCTCGATCAAGTCCCGCACGATGTTGGTCGATGAGGTATAGCCCCACGTATCTTTCGGGTACGGATTGATCCAGATGAGCTTCTTGTATTTCTCCATGAAGCGTTGCATCCACAGATAACCGGGCTCTTCGTTCCAGTGTTCGACGCTGCCGCCGGCCTGGGTGATTTCATAAGGCGCCATGGCGGCGTCGCCGATAAAGATCACTTTGTAGTCGGCGCCGTATTTGTGCAGCAGATCCTGAGTCGAGAAACGCTCGGAGGTGCGGCGCATGTTGTTCTTCCACACCGATTCATAAATGAAGTTGTGGAAGTAGAAATACTCCAGGTGCTTGAACTCGGTCTTGCAGGCCGAGAACAGTTCCTCGCAGATCTTCACATGCGCATCCATCGAACCGCCGATGTCGAACAGCAACAACAGCTTCACCGTGTTGCGCCGTTCCGGGCGCATCTGGATGTTCAGCAGTCCGGCATCTTTGGCGGTGTGGTCGATGGTGCCGTCGATGTCCAACTCTTCCGCCGCGCCCTGACGAGCGAATTTACGCAGGCGGCGCAGGGCAACCTTGATGTTCCGCGTGCCCAGTTCGACGGAATCGTCGAGGTTCTTGTACTCGCGCTGATCCCAGACTTTTACCGCTTTACCCTGACGCTTGCCGGCATCGCCGACCCGAATGCCTTCCGGGTTGAAGCCGCCGGAACCGAACGGACTGGTGCCGCCGGTACCGATCCATTTATTGCCGCCGGCGTGGCGTTCCTTCTGTTCTTCCAGACGCTTCTTGAACTCTTCGATCAGCTTGTCCAGACCGCCGAGGGACTGGATCTGCGCGCGTTCTTCGTCGCTCAACGAGCGTTCGAACTCCTTGCGCAGCCAGTCTTCGGGAATCAGCGCCTGAAGATGATCGTCGAGTTTTTCCAGGCCATTGAAGTAGGCGCCGAACGCACGGTCGAACTTGTCGAAATGCCGCTCGTCCTTCACCAGAATCGCCCGCGACAAGTAGTAGAACTCGTCCATGTCGGCGAAGGTCACGCAGCTCGCGCACCGACACCGGCACCTTGGCTGCGCGCATTTCATTGAACAGGTTGAGCAACATGGCATCAGCCTCTTAGCGGGTGCCGCGACGGCTCATGAACGCCAGGCGCTCAAGCAATTGCACGTCCTGTTCGTTCTTTACCAAAGCCCCTGCCAGCGGCGGAATTGCCTTGGTCGGATCGCGTTCGCGCAGCACCGCTTCGCCGATATTGTCGGCCATCAGCAGCTTCAGCCAGTCGACCAGTTCCGAGGTCGACGGCTTCTTCTTCAAACCAGGTACTTTGCGCACGTCGAAGAACACGTCCAGCGCTTCGCTGACCAGATCCTTCTTGATGTCCGGATAGTGAACATCGACGATTTTTTGCAGCGTGTTGCGGTCGGGGAAGGCGATGTAGTGGAAGAAGCAGCGGCGCAGGAAGGCGTCCGGCAGCTCTTTCTCGTTGTTGGAGGTAATGATGATGATCGGGCGCTTCTTGGCCTTGATGGTCTCGTCGATCTCGAAAACGTAGAACTCCATCTTGTCGAGTTCTTGCAGCAGGTCGTTAGGGAACTCGATGTCGGCCTTGTCGATTTCGTCGATCAGCAGGATGACCCGCTCTTCGGACTCGAAAGCCTCCCAGAGCTTGCCTTTCTTCAGGTAGTTGCGCACGTCGTGGACTTTTTCTGTGCCCAACTGCGAGTCGCGCAGACGGCTGACGGCGTCGTACTCGTACAGGCCCTGATGCGCCTTGGTGGTGGACTTGATGTGCCAGGTGATCAACCGGGCGTTGAACGATTCGGCCAGTTGCTCGGCGAGCATGGTCTTGCCGGTGCCCGGCTCGCCCTTGACCAGCAGCGGCCGCTCCAGGGTGATGGCGGCGTTGACCGCCAGCTTCAGGTCATCGGTGGCGACATAGGCCTGGGTGCCTTCGAACTTCATCTGCTAATCCTCGAACGGTAACGCCGACCTGAACGTGCAGGGCGGGGGCGAAATAATCGGATGCACCGACTATAACGCGCCCCCCGGTCGACTGTGAACGCAGACGGCTTATTCAGTCTCTGAATGGGGCGTCACATGTTGACTCGGTTTCGGCCGAGACCCTTCATCGGGAGGTGCTGGCGCAAAGCCTTAACCCTCATCCGGCTTCGGCCGCTCATACCGCGCATTGAAAGCCTGAACAAATCCATTGCGCAAAATCTGCAAAAACGCTTCGAACCCGTTGATATTTTGTTGGTGCACGTTACCGCTGAGTTGCACGCGGGTAGCGAACTGATTTTTGACCTGGTTTTTCAACACGGTTTCGGTACCGCCTACCAGTGCTTCCCAGACCGAGCGGAACAGACCTTTGTTCTTGTTTTCAACGTCTTGCTGCCAGTCGAACACATCGACATCGCGCAGCAACGGTTTGATGTAACCGGTCACTTTGGCTTTTTCGGCTTTTGCTTCAATCACCACGTCGCCATGCCCGGCGTTGAAGTCGAACTTGCCATAAGCCGAGGCGAAGTCATTCATGCGCTTTAGCTCGATGTCTTTTGCGCGAAGTCGAAACTCGAAGTCTTCGAAGTTGCTCAGCGGATCGAAGGTCGCGGTGGTTTCCAGAGGGGCGTGGCCCAACAACAAAGCTTTACCTTCGAAACGCGCATCGCGTTTGCCCTCTTTGTCGACCACGTTGGTCAAGTTATAAATGCTGGCGTCGACGTTGGTGGCGTTCATGTTGACGGGCGGTTTGGAGTTGAAATTGCGGAATGTGACGCGGCCATCGTGGATCTGGACTTCATCGAGGGTAATCGGCAGCAACTTGCCCAGTTGCTCGCGCCAGTCAGTGCCCTGACCGGTCTGGGAATTCTGCTTGTTGGCCCCACCGTCGACGAAATTCACTTCCGGTTTGATGAACTGCACCTGCGCTACCACCGCTCGCTCGTACCACAACGAGTGCCAGCTCACCGACAAGTCAATCACCGGTGCGTTGACGAACGGTACCGGCACCTTGCCGTCGACCTTTACGATCTTCAGACCGTTGATTTTGTAGGCGCCGCGCCAAAGCGCCAGATCGACATCGGTGATCTGCCCACGGTAGTCACCCATGTTCGCCATTCTGTCGTTCAGATAATCGCGCACCATGTAGGGCAGGGCGATGTGAAGTGCAATCAACAGCACGACAATCCCAGCGAAAATCCATAACGGCCAGCTATAACGACGCTTCATGGTGCCAATTCCCGAACGATGTAAACGGTTGACTGCCTGCTGCCGCAGACGTTCGACCCGACTGGACTGTAACGGGCAACAGGCATACCTTGGAGCGCTAAATTCAACGCTGCACAAGGACCCAGCCATGAGCCGTATCTTTGCTGACAACGCCCATTCCATCGGCAACACGCCGCTGGTGCAGATCAACCGTATCGCCCCGCGTGGCGTGACCATTCTGGCCAAGATCGAGGGGCGCAACCCCGGTTATTCGGTCAAGTGCCGAATCGGCGCCAACATGATCTGGGACGCCGAAAGCAGCGGCAAACTCAAGCCGGGCATGACCATCGTCGAGCCGACTTCGGGCAATACCGGCATCGGCCTGGCCTTCGTCGCCGCCGCGCGTGGCTACAAGTTGATGCTGACCATGCCCGCCTCGATGAGCATTGAGCGTCGCAAAGTACTCAAGGCGCTGGGCGCCGAACTGGTGCTGACCGAGCCGGCCAAAGGCATGAAAGGCGCGATCGAGAAGGCCGCCGAGATTGTTGCCAGTGATACAGGCAAATACTTCATGCCGGCACAGTTCGATAACCCGGCCAACCCGGCCATCCACGAAAAAACCACCGGCCCGGAAATCTGGAATGACACCGACGGTGCCGTGGATGTGCTGGTGGCTGGCGTCGGCACCGGCGGAACCATCACCGGCGTTTCGCGGTATATCAAGAATACTCAGGGTAAACCGATTATTTCGGTGGCCGTGGAGCCTGCCTCGTCGCCAGTGATTACTCAGGCACGGGCTGGCGAAGAGATCAAGCCGAGCCCGCACAAGATTCAAGGCATTGGTGCCGGTTTCGTGCCGAAAAACCTTGATATGTCGATGGTCGACCGGGTCGAGCAGGTCACCGACGAAGAGTCCAAGGCCATGGCCCTGCGCCTGATGCAGGAAGAAGGGATTTTGTGCGGTATTTCCTGCGGTGCGGCAATGGCGGTGGCGGTGCGTCTGGCTGAGACACCTGAGATGCAGGGCAAGACCATCGTGGTGATTCTGCCGGACTCCGGTGAGCGTTATCTGTCGAGCATGCTATTCAGCGATCTGTTCACCGAGCAGGAGAACCAGCAGTAATCGAGTTGATTCAGGTCAGCCCGGGTTCAGGATGCTTATGTTAATAAATGCTTTGTTGCGCAATTCTTAACACTGAATCTTGGGTTGAACGGGTTTTGCCCCGGGCCAGGAGTGTTTATCATGGCCGGCTGCCATGCCGGGTAAAGGGCGTTGCGCAGTGTTGTTTTTATTCCAAGGAGTTGTTGATGACCTTTTCGTTTGCCGCCAAGGCTTCGGTATTGCTGCTGTTTCTGGGCAGCACGCTCTATGTGCATTTGCGCGGCAAGGCGCGTTTGCCGGTATTGCGTCAGTTCGTCAACCACTCGGCGCTGTTCGCCCCCTACAACGCCTTGATGTACCTGTTCTCCGCTGTACCGTCCAAGCCGTATCTGGATCGCAGCAAATTCCCGGAACTGGATGTGCTGCGCGATAACTGGGAAGTCATTCGCGACGAAGCGATGCACCTGTTCGACGAGGGTTACATCCGCGCCGCCGAGAAGAACAACGACGCCGGTTTCGGCTCGTTCTTCAAGAAGGGCTGGAAGCGTTTCTACCTCAAGTGGTACGACAAACCTCTGCCATCGGCCGAAACCCTGTGCCCGAAAACCGTGGCACTGGTCAGTACCATTCCGAACGTTAAAGGCGCGATGTTTGCGCTGCTGCCGGGCGGCAGTCACCTCAATCCGCACCGCGATCCGTTTGCCGGTTCCCTGCGTTATCACCTCGGCCTGTCGACACCGAACTCCGATGACTGCCGGATCTTCGTCGATGGTCAGGTCTACGCCTGGCGCGACGGTGAAGACGTGATGTTCGACGAGACCTACGTGCACTGGGTCAAGAACGAAACCGACAAGACGCGCGTCATCCTGTTCTGCGACATCGAACGTCCGCTGAGCAACCGGCTGATGACCCGAATCAACCGCTTCATCAGCGGCTGGCTCGGCCGGGCAACCGCACCACAGAACCTTGATGACGAACGCGTCGGTGGCATCAACCAGGCTTACGCCTGGAGCAAGAACTTCAGTGACAAGTTCAGCGGTGCGGTCAAACAGTGGAAACGCCGTAATCCGAAAGCCTACCGTGTGCTGCGGCCGGTGTTGGCGGTGGTGGTCTTGACGTTGCTCGGGTATTGGCTGTTTGGTTGAGACCGAACCGGAAATGAAAAACCGCTTCTTGTGAGCGGTTTTTTATTGCCTGCGATTCAGCGCCGTCCAGCGAGAACGTTGGGTTCATCCACGTCAATGCCATCGACCAGAACTTGCAGAAATCCCAAGCCATTGCAATCTGTGTCCCACGCTGGTTATAGTCGCCGCTCGTGAATCAGGTGATTCACGTTCCAAACCCTTCAAAAAAGATCTGCCCCAATGCCTGTATCCCTCATCAACGCGGTAGTCGATTCAGCGGTCAACGCTGGCGTCGTGCCGTGCGGGAATCAGCAGCCCGGGCAGATCAGTCATTACCCCCCACCTGTCAGTAGCACGCCGGTGTGCGCAGTCGTATCACCGCCGGGCGTTGGCGTATCGGGCTGATCGGCATTTTCTGCTGACCCCCTTGCCCGCCTGAAAAACCTACTGAATTTCAGCTTCGGCTGAGTTGGCTATTGGCCTGACTACAGGTGGTATTCATGTTTGTCCTTTCGAAAAAATCCGCGCTCGCGGCGACGTCCACGAGCCTGTTCGTTCTGCTGTGGAGCAGCGGGGCGATCTTCTCCAAATGGGGCCTGGCCCACGCGTCACCGTTTGCCTTTTTGCTGATTCGCTTTGCCATCGCCCTGTGCGGCCTGGTGCTGCTGATTCCTTTACTCAAATTGAAACTGCCCAAGGGCGGCAGGCCGATGCTGTTTGCGATTGCCACGGGTGTGGTGCTGTTGGGGGCTTATCAGATTTTCTATCTGCTGGCCCTCAACACCAAAGTTACGCCGGGGGTGATGGCGACCATCATGGGCGTGCAACCGATTCTCACGGTGGTGTTGATGGAGCGGCAGCGCTCGGCCAGCCGGATGTTTGGGCTGGCGCTGGGGTTGGCCGGTCTGATCATGGTGGTGTATCAGGGGATCGGTCTGGCCGGGATCTCGTGGGCGGGGATGCTGTTCGGTCTGCTGGCGCTGGCGAGCATGACGCTCGGTTCGATCATGCAGAAGCGCATCACCGACAATCCCCTCGGCACGCTGCCGGTGCAGTATCTGGCCGGACTGTTGTTGTGCGGGATCTTCGTGCCGTTCCAGCCATTTCACTTCGAGCACAGTGTGGGCTTCATCGTGCCGGTGTTGTGGATGGGCCTGGTGGTGTCAGTGCTGGCGACGCTGTTGCTGTATCGCCTGATCGCGCGGGGCAATCTGGTGAATGTCACCAGCCTGTTTTATCTGGTGCCGGCGGTGACTGCAGTGATGGACTATCTGTTTTTCGGCAACAGACTGGCGACGTTGAGCATGTTAGGCATGCTGTTGATCGTCATCGGTCTGGCGTTCGTCTTCCGTAAAACAGCGTAAACCGCAAAAGGCCCGGAGCCTGTCTCCGGGCCTTTTTTTCATTTGCTCAATGCATGTTCGGCCCGCACCGAGTTCATGAACGCCTGCATCGCCGACGATTGAATCCGGTGGCGTCGGGTAATCAGACCGAACGGTGGCAGTCGCGCTTCGAACTTGATCGGCAGCACCGCCAGCAGATCGCGGCCGGGGTAGTCCTCGACCACCGACACCGGTGTTACGCCGAGCATATCGGTCTGCTGGATCAATGACAGCAAGGTCATTATCGAGGTGGTTTCGACGATGCTGCTGGGGATGTCGACCCGGGCGTTGTGGAACACCTGATTGATGATCGCGCGCATCGGACTCGGTTGCTGTTGCAGCACCCAGGTCATGTTTTGCAATTCTGCCCAGCTGAGGTTTTTCTCTTTCGCCAGCGGGTTCTGCGCGCCGGCAATCACGCACAAGGCTTCTTCGCCGAGACTGTCGAAGAGCAACTCTTCGGCCCGCGCTCCGGCGGGTATTCGCCCCAGCACGATGTCCAGTTGATCCTGCAACAGCGCCTGCACCAACACGTCGCTGGTGTCGACTTGAATGCTCATTGATAACCGTGGATGGCTTTGCTTCAAGGTCGCGATAGTTCGCGTCAGCAACCCCGAGGCCAGCGCCGGAATGGCCCCGACCGCGACCCTTCCGAGATTGCCCGATTCCAGCGCCACCAACTCTTCGCGCATGCCACTGAGTTCGGCGAAGACCATGCGCGCGTAATAGATCACCGTCTCGCCGAAGGGCGTCGAGCGCATGCCCCGGGGCAGGCGCTCGAACAGTTCGACGCCGAGCAAATCCTCGGCCTCGTGCAGCATCTTGGTCGCCGCCGGTTGAGTCATGCCGATGTGGTCGGCGGCGCGGCGCAGCGAGCCGAATTCCTGTAACGCCAGCATCAGCCGCAATTGGCGCAGACGCAGGCGGCTGTGGATCACGTTGGCATCAGGAATTCGGGTCATGGGCCGTGCTCGCGAAAAAGACAGGAGGCCAGCCTGACAACAAATGTCAGGCAGTGCCAGTCCTGTGTCACAGCACCGATTTTGGCTTGGCCGCAGGGGGCTTGCGCAAACCGACCATGACTTGCAGCGCCTTGGAGATCAGTGGCCAGAACAACATCAGCAACGCCGCCGTGGTCAGGCTGCCCACCAACGGGTTGGACCAGAAGATGCCCAAGTGCCCGTCGGAGAACAGCATCGACTGGCGGAACGCGTCTTCGGCCTTGTCACCCAGCACGGCGGCGAGCACCAGCGGCGCGATCGGGTAGCCGAGTTTCTTGAACAGATAACCCAGCGCGCCGAAGCCGAGCATCAGCACCACGTCGACGAACGAGTTGTGTACCGAGTAGGCACCGATGGCGCAGACCATGATGATGATCGGCGCGATGATCGAGAAAGGAATGCGCAGGATCGAGGCGAACAACGGCACGGTGGCCAGCACGACGATCAGACTCACGACGTTGCCCAGGTACATGCTGGCGATCAGGCCCCAGACAAAATCGTGCTGCTCGACGAACAGGGTAGGGCCGGGGTGCAGGCCCCAGATCATCAAGCCGCCGAGCATTACCGCTGCGGTGGCCGAACCGGGAATGCCCAGGGTCAACATCGGCAGCAGGGCGCTGGTACCGGCGGAGTGGTCGGCGGTTTCCGGAGCGATCACGCCTTCCAGTTCACCCTTGCCGAAGTTGTCGCGGTTCTTCGAGAAGCGCCGCGCCAGGCTGTAGCTCATGAACGACGCCGCCGTCGGCCCGCCCGGGGTGATGCCCATCCAGCAACCGACCAACGTGCTACGCACAATGGTCAGCCAGTAACGCGGCAGTTTCGCCCAGGTGCGCAGGATCACCATCGGCGTGATGCGCGCATGTTCACCGCGAAACACCAGGCCTTCTTCCACTGTGCAGAGGATTTCACCGATGCCGAACAGACCGATCACCGCCACTTCGAAACTGATCCCTGTCATCAACGCGGGCTGATCGAAGGTCAGGCGCAGGTTGCCGGACACGGTATCCATGCCCACCGCCGCCATGGCGAAACCGATCATCATCGCCACCACGGTTTTCAGCGGTGGGTTCTTGCTCATGCCAATGAACGTGCAGAAGGCCAACAGGTACACCGCAAAGAATTCCGGTGAGCTGAAGGACATGGCGAACGCGGCGATCTTGGTCGACAGGAACGTCAGCAACAACACGCCGGCCAGTGCGCCAATCAGCGCCGAACTGAACGCGGCGGTGAGGGCTTCGGCGGCGCGGCCTTCACGGGCCATCGGGTAGCCGTCGAAGGTGGTCGCCACCGATGACGGCTCACCGGGGATGTTGAACAGAATCGAGGTGATCGACCCGCCGAACAACGCCCCCCAATACATGCACGACAACAGGATAATCGCCGACACCGGCGACATGGTGAAGGTCAGAGGCAGCAGCAACGCCACGCCGTTGGGGGCGCCGAGGCCGGGCAACACACCGACCAGAATGCCCAGCAGCACGCCGATCACCATCAGGCCGATGTGGCCCGGGGTCATGATCAGGTTCATGCCTTGCATCAGGGAATCGAATTCGCTCATTTGAAGTTTCTCCCGGCGAGGGCAATCCAGTCGCCCATCGGGCCGGCATCCAGCGGCACCTTGAACCACAGCGCGAAGATCAGGTAACTGGCGAGCACCGCGCCGAGCGAGACGCTGCCGATCATCCATTTGCCGTAGGGTTTTACGCGTACTTTGTCGCGCCACATGAACCAGGCAATGAACGCCGCCGAGGCCACATAGATGCCGGTGAAGGGCATGGCCGCGACGAACAGGGCAATCGGCAGGAACACCGAGAACACTTGCCGAAAAGCGCTGCGGCTGACGAACGCAATGCTCATGGCCTGCCAGCGCACCACGGTCAGAATGCCGTTGGCCACGCTCGCGCCACTGAGCATCAGGCCGATGTAGAAGGGGAAGTAACCCGGCTCAGGCCCGGCGTCACCCCAGCCGATGCCTTGTTCAAGGCTGCCGTACATCACCACCGCGCCGATCAGCGTGGTGAACAGGGTCAGGCCGAGTTCGACCCAACGGGTGCTGACCAGCGCCGGTGAATCCGAAGAATGGGACATGAAACACCTCCAGCAGGTGACGGCCGCGCATCATCGTGCGGCCGTGGACGACCTCAGTTTTTCAGCCAGCCGGCTTCCTTGAACACCGGCGTGACACGGGCGGTGTCGTGCTCGATGTACGCGGTCAGCGGCTCGCCTTCGAGGAAGGTCGGTACCAGCGCGTTCTGTTTCACGTAGGCCTGAAACTCGGGAGTTTGGGTCACTTTGCGCATCAGCTCGACATAGAACGCGCGCTGTTCGGCGGTGACATCGCCCGGCATGAACACGGTGCGCGGAAAGCGATATTGATCGATGCCCAGGCCTTGTTCGTGGCAGGTCGGTACATCCGCCCAGGATTTGTCGCCAGCCACTTTTTCGGTGTAGGCCATGCGCTCTTTACTGAACACGCACAGCGGCTCGATCTGATCGCCACGCCATTGGCTGATGCTTTCGCTGGGATTGTTGAGGTTGGCGGCGATGTGCTTGCCGGCCAGTTGCGTGGCGGCTTCGCTGCCACTCTTGAACGGGATGTACACCAGTTTGCTGTTGTTGGTCTGGTTGAGCAGCAGGGTCAGGGTCTGGTCGACGTCCTTGGACTGGCTGCCGCCCATGCGCAGTTTCGACGGGTCGGTTTTCACCGCCTCATAGAAGCCCTTGGCGTCTTTCCAGGGTGCGTCCTTGTAGCTCCAGAGAATGAAGTCATCCTCGGCAACGGCGGCCACCGGGGTCAGTTCCTGCCATTGGTAACCGAGCTTGGACACCAGCGGCAGCAGGTAGATGTTGTTGGTGCCGATCACCAGTTTTTCCGGATCGCCCTTGTTCATCTTCAGGTCAAGGAACGCTTCGGCGCCGTTGCCGCCGCCCTTGTTGAGGACGATGGTGTTGACCTCAAGGAACTTGTGGGTGGTGATGATCGACTGGATCAGACGACCGAGCTGGTCGGTGCCGCCACCGGGGCCGCCGGCGACGACGATCTCGACGTTCTTGTCCGGTTGCCAGGCGTGGGCGAGGGAGGGGAGGACACCGGCCGCGAGCAGGGTACAACCCAGCAGCAGACGGGAGGTGCGACGGACGAATGCAGTACGCATGGGAGGCCTCATTCTTGTAGTTGTTATGAGTGACTTGTCTGCGCTCGAAAGCCGCAAGCCTGGCCTGAGTGTGGGAAGGTATGACGGCGGCGTCTACTCAAAACAAAACATACACCGATAGCCTGGGGTTATCGCTCGGGCGCCAATCAATTACCCAAACGTGGGGCAGACTTTGCCGTAGAGCGTTTCAGGCGCACATTCATCGTCATGGCTGGCGATGTAAGCGTGATGAAAGATCGGCATGGCATAACCCGAGGCTATCGCCTGATTTCAAGTTTTGATTAGACGGTTATCGCCGGGCCTTCGATAGTGCCCTCCGGATGCCGCGAAACAGCGGCGTGGCGACACCCACAAAAATAATAAAACGAGGTACGCACCATGGCTCGTCCCAGTGCTTCCCTGCACCTGCCTGTCGCAGGCGCCCTCCCGACGGCAGCGGCGGCTGCGCTGACCGCCAGTACCACGGCCAGCAACGTGCGCTGGCGGATCTTTGCAATTGTCTTCGCCCTGACCATGGTCAACCTGATCGACCGCGTGTCGCTGTCGATTGCGATGCCGACCATCGCTACCGAATTTTCCCTGTCACCGAGCCTGCAAGGCTTGATCCTCAGCAGTTTCTTTTGGGCCTATGCGCTGTTGCAGATCCCCGGCGGCTGGCTGATCGACCGTTACGGGCCGCGCCGGGTCATCACTTGGTCGACCGGTTTGTGGGGCACCTTTCAGGTGTTGGCGGCATTCGCCACCGGCGGCCTGTCGCTGCTGTTCGCCCGAGTCGCTTTGGGCGCGGCGGAAGCGCCACTGTTTCCGTCCGGCGGCAAACTGATTTCCCTGTGGCTGGCCCCCGGCGAGCGCAGTCGCGGCGCGGTGTTGATGGACAGCGGCAGCCCGTTGGGCGTGGCGTTGGGCGGTTTGATCATCGCTTACCTGATTGCCTCGCTGAACTCCTGGCGCCTGGCGTTTGTGATTGCCGGTATCGCCACTTTGGTGTTGGCGTGGCTGGCCTGGCGTTATCTGCGCGACGATCCAGCCTGCCACCCGCAAGTGAATGCGGCGGAGCTGGAAAAGATCAACGCCGGCCGCGCCACGCCTGCCGCCGAGGCAGCGCGGGCACCGGTCAAGGGTCTGGGCATTGCCGCACGTTCACTCAGTGGTTTGCTGATCGGCCGGGCCAGTTGGGCGATGGTTTATTTCGGCCTGCTGACCTGGGGGCCGACCTATCTGTCCCAGGCGCGTGGCTTCGATATCAAGGGCATTGGTTTCGCCACGTTTGTGATCTTTGTCTGCGGCGCGCTCGGCTCGCTCACCGGTGGTTTTCTCTGCGACGGGCTGATTCGCAAAGGCGTCAGCCGTGGTGTGGCGGTCAAGAGTCTGTTGGCTTTTTCCGGTCTGGTGGCGTTGGGCGCGTTCCTGCTGCTGCCGACCTTGAGCAACCCTTTTGCGGCCGTGGCGCTGTTGGCCATGACCGCGTTTTTCCTGATGTGGGGCAGCCTCTACTGGAGCTTCCCGGCGCTGCTCGCGGCACCGGCGCGGGTCGGCCTGATCGGCGGAGTGATGAACATGGCCGGCAGCGTCGGCGGGATTACCGTGCCGATTCTGGTCGGCGTAATCCTGCAGATGGCCGGCGGTTTCGCTCCGGTACTCGGTTTCTTCGCGGCGTGTTCGGCGGTGTTTGTGCTGGCCACGCTGTTCATTGCACTGGACGAGGTGCGCCATGACTGAGCAGAACCGCCCACTGTGGGATGGCCCGATCATCGACGCCCATCATCATTTCTGGGACCCGGCGATCAACGATCACCCGTGGCTCGCGCCCGAGGCCAACATCCCGTTTCGCTATGGTGATTACAGCGCGATCAAGCGCCGCTATTTTCCCGAGGATTACTTCGCCGACGCGGCACAGCATCAAGTGGTGCAAACCGTCTACATCGAGACCGAATGGAACCCGCAGGACCCGATCGGCGAGACCCGCTTCATCGAACAACTGGCCGCCCGTTATGGCGTGCCGAATGCGGTGGTGGCCCAAGCCTGGCTTGATCATCCGGACGCCATTGATGTGCTTACCGAACAGGCGCGCTTCAAGCATGTGCGCAGCGTGCGGCACAAACCCGGCGGGCCGACATCACCCACGCAAGTCGGGCGTTCGCGCAGCCTGATGAGCGACGAGCATTGGCGCCGCAGTTACGCCGCGCTGCAAGGTTTGGGGCTGCACTTCGATTTGCAGACACCGTGGTGGAACCTGCCGGAAGCCGAGCGACTGGCCCGGGATTTTCCCGACACCACGCTGATTCTCAACCACGCCGGCCTGCCCAGCGACCGCAGCGCCGAAGGTTTGGCCGGTTGGCGCACAGCCATGGCGCGACTGGCCGAGTACCCGAACGTGCAGGTGAAGATTTCCGGTCTCGGTCAGGCCGGTCGTTCATGGCGGGCCATCGATAACGCGTGGATCGTGCGCGAGATCATCGCCATGTTCGGCAGCGCGCGGGCGATGTTTGCCAGCAACTTCCCGGTCGACAGCCTGTGCGGCTCGTTCGACAGCATTTACAGCGGTTTCAAACACATCGTCGCCGATCTGCCGCAGGCCGATCAGCAATGTCTGTTCTACAGCAACGCGCAGCGGGTTTACCGCTGCGAACCTGGTGTCCTTGAGCGGGCCGGGTCTGAGCCTTTGAGGAGTCAAGCATGAACAAAACCACGATCGCCATGGTACTCGGTGACCCGGCGGGCATTGGCCCGGAACTGATTGCGCGGCTGCTCGGCGAGCCGGCCGTGCGCAGTCAGGCTCAGGTGATTCTGATTGCCGATGAAGCCGAGATGCAGCGCGGCATGCGCATCGCTGGCGTCGAGTTTCCCTATCGCCGGATCGAGTCGCTGGAGCAACTGGATTTTGCCGATGACACGCCACTGTTCTACAACGTGCGCGGCGATACCGTGGGCGAGTTTCCCCGCAGCGAAGCCAGTGCAATCGGCGGCCGCTACAGCCTCGATACGCTGGAAATCGCCCTGCGTCTGACCCAGGCTGGCACCACCGATGCGGTGCTGTTCGGGCCGTTGAACAAAACCTCGCTGCACATGGCCGGCATGGCCCACAGCGACGAGCTGCACTGGTTCGCCGAGTTGCTGGATTTCCATGGTCCGTTCTGCGAATTCAACGTGCTCGACAACCTGTGGACGTCACGGGTGACGTCACACGTGGCGCTGGCCGATGTGCCGGGGCTGCTCAGTCAGGAGCGGGTAGGCGAGGCGATCCGCCTGATCGACACCGCGCTCAAACGCAACGGTCTGGAGAAACCGCGCATCGGCGTGTGTGGCCTCAACCCGCACAACGGCGACAACGGCTCGTTCGGTCGTGAAGAACTCGACATCATCGGCCCGGCAGTACGTACGGCACAGGCCGAGGGCATTGCGGCGGAAGGGCCTTATCCGGGCGACACGATTTTCCTTAAGGTGCAGGGCGATGCCAGCGCATTTGATGCGGTCGTCACCATGTATCACGACCAGGGCCAGATCGCGATCAAGCTGATGGGCTTCTCCCGTGGGGTGACGGTGCAGGGCGGTCTTCCGATCCCGATCACCACCCCGGCCCATGGCACCGCGTTTGATATTGCGGGGCAGGGCAAGGCCAACGTCGGCGCGATTCGCCAGGCGTTCGAAATTGCCTGCCGGATGGGTGCCAACAGCTACTGACAAAATTTCCAACACAACACAAAACCCTGTGGGAGCGAGCTTGCTCGCGAAAGCGGTGTGTCAGACGGCATTGATGTCGACTGACACACCCCCTTCGCGAGCAGGCTCCCTCCCACTTTTTTTTGGCGCGTAGCCCCGATAACCCTATCTGCCCATAAATCGCTTGATGCGATCACCCCAGGTTATCGCCGGATACGCATAAGTGATTATCCGGCAGCCCTTTGCGCTGGCTACAGTCGCTCCATCGACTGAACGCATGTTCATGCGACCGACAACTACAAAAAGCCCGCCCTGTCACTTCCGCAGGGCACATACCGGCAGCAAAGGAACCTTCACATGACCCGTCCAGATTCCGCCCTGGTTTTGTCCAGTGCCATCGCCAAAAGCCGGCTGCGCCTGCTGCCGTTTCTGATCCTGATGTACATCCTCGCCTTCATCGATCGCTCCAACGTCGGCTTCGCCAAAGCGGCGCTGCAAGCCGATACCGGGCTCGGGGATGCGGCGTTCGCCTTCGGTGCGAGCATCTTTTTCATCGGTTACGCGTTCTTCGAAGTGCCGAGCAACTACATGCTCCATCGCCTCGGCGCCAAGGTCTGGCTGTGCCGGATCATGGTCACCTGGGGTCTGGTGTCGGCGGCGATGATGTTTGCCCACAACGCCGAAACCTTCTACGTCCTGCGCTTCATGCTGGGTGTGGCCGAAGCCGGGTTCTTCCCGGGGATCATCCTGTACCTCACCTATTGGTTCCCGGCGCAGAGCCGTGGCCAGGCCCTCGGTCTGTTCTATTTCGGCCTGCCGCTGGCACTGGTGTTGGGCAGCCCTTTGTCCGGTTGGTTGCTGGAGTTCCACGGCGTGTTTGGCCTGACCAACTGGCAGTGGCTGTTCGTCGTTGAGGGGCTGATGGCTTCGGTAGTGGGCATCGCTGCTTACTTCTACCTGGTCAACCGTCCGGCTGAGGCGACATGGTTGAGTGTCGAAGAAAAGCAGGCACTGCAAACTGCACTCGATGAAGAAGATGCAAAGAAAAAAGACTCCAGCCCCCACGGTTTCCTGAGTGCCTTGCGCAACCCGCGAGTGCTGCAATTCTGCCTGGCGTATTTCACCATTCAGATGAGCGTTTATGGCGTGGTGTTCTACCTGCCAACCCGCATCGCCGGGTTGCTCGACGGTCATGTCGGTTTGAACGTCGGCCTGATCACCGCGATCCCGTGGATCTGCGCCTTGGTCGTGACCCGCATCGTCACTCGCTACGCCGACCGCACCGGCCAGCACCGTCGCCTCGCCGTGTGCATGTTGACCATGGCAGCCCTTGGCATCGCGGCGTCGGCATTGGGTACCAGCATGGTGCCGGTGGTGCTCGCTTTCTGTTTCGCTGCCGCCGGATTCGTCTCGGTGCAGCCACTGTTCTGGACCATACCCACCAGTTACCTCAGCGGTGCCGCCGCAGCCGGCGGGATCGCCCTGATCAACTCCATCGGCAACCTCGGCGGCTTTGTCGCACCGAACCTGAAAACCGTGATGGAAACCTCCTTCGCTGACCCCCGTGCCGGCATGTTCGCCCTGGCGCTGGTAGGCCTCGTTGGCGCGGTTCTGTTGTCCCGACTTCGCACCACCCAAACCCCTGTTTCTCCCTCGCAGCTCACACCGGCTCAGGTTGGCTGATCACTACTTAAGCGTTAGCAAGGAACCGTATTCATGAAAATCAAAGCGATCCGTACCCGCGTCTTCGAATGGAAAGGCAAAGTCGTGCCACCGCAAGCGCACTTCTGCACCAACGCCAGCGACATCCTTTTTGAGCGTGGCGACGCCATGGGCTCGTTCCGTTTCCACGGCTGGCTGGTGGTGGAAATCGAAACCGACACCGGTCTGGTCGGCATCGGCAACTGTGCCCTGGCGCCGCGCGTGGCCAAGGAAATCATCGACACCTATCTGGCACCGATTGCCATCGGCGAGGATCCCTTCGACAACGAATACATCTGGCAGAAGATGTACCGCCAGAGCCACGCTTGGGGCCGCAAAGGCATCGGCATGGCGGCGATCTCGGCCATCGATATCGCCATCTGGGACATCATGGGCAAAGCGGTGAACAAACCGGTGTTCAAACTGCTCGGTGGGCGCACCAAGGAAAAGATCTGGACCTACGCCTCCAAGCTCTATGCCAATGACAACCTCGACCTGTTCCTCGAAGAGGCGCAGGGCTATCTGAATCAGGGTTTCACCGCGCTGAAAATGCGCTTCGGTTATGGCCCGAAAGACGGCCCGGCGGGCATGCGCAAAAACATCGAGCAAGTGCGCGCCCTGCGTGAACTGGCCGGCCCGGACATCGACATCATGCTCGAGTGCTACATGGGCTGGACCCTCGAATACGCCCGCCGGATGCTGCCGAAACTGGCCGAGTTCGAGCCGCGCTGGCTGGAAGAACCGGTGATCGCTGACGACATCGAAGGCTACATCGAGCTGAAAAAAATGGGGATCATGCCGATCTCCGGCGGCGAGCATGAATTCACCTCCTACGGCTTCAAGGATTTGCTGGAACGCCGCGCCGTCGACGTGATCCAGTACGACACCAACCGCGTCGGCGGCATCACCGCTGCGCGCAAGATCAACGCCATGGCCGAAGCCTGGTCGGTGCCGGTGATCCCCCATGCCGGGCAGATGCACAACTACCACCTGACCATGTCCACCACCGCCTCGCCGATGGCCGAGTTCTTCCCGGTGTTCGACGTCGAAGTCGGCAACGAACTCTTCTATTACGTGTTCAAGGGCGAGCCGCAACCAGTCAACGGCTATATCCAGCTCGACGACAACAAGCCGGGCCTGGGCCTGGAAATTTCCGATGAGTATTTGAGCGACTTCAACATCATCGAATGACCTGTCGGGCGTCGCCTGCGGGCGGCGCCCTCCATGCATTTCCGGAGGCCGCATATGCGCCTGATTCAATTTGAAAACACCGCCGGCCAGCGCCAGGTCGGGCTCGTCGAGGGCTCGCAGGTTCACGTTGTGCGCAACACCGTCAGCACCCGCGAACTGGCGCTGGCAGCGATCCGCGCCAGCCATGGTCTGCAAGATCAAGTCGCCCTGCGCGGCACTGAACTCGGCCCCGATTACGCCGAGCTGCTGCAACAGGGCCGCGTCCTGCCGCCGCTGGATCACGAAGACCCGGCGCATTGCCTGATCAGCGGCACCGGCCTGACCCACTTGGGCAGCGCCTCGGCACGGGACAAAATGCACCAGCAGGACGGCGCCGTTGAAGCGGGCATGACCGACACCATGCGCATCTTCAAGTGGGGCATCGAGGGGGGCAAACCGGCGGCCGGTGAAGTCGGTGCGCAGCCGGAATGGTTCTACAAGGGCGACGGCAACATCGTTGTGCGCCCTGGCGCGGATTTTCCGGTGCCGCCATTTGCCGAAGATGCCGGAGAGGAGCCGGAATTGGCCGGCCTCTACGTGATTGGCGACGATGGCCTGCCGTATCGCCTCGGTTATGCGCTGGGCAACGAGTTTTCCGACCACGTCATGGAACGGCGCAACTACCTGTATCTGGCCCATTCCAAGTTGCGCTTTTGCGCCTACGGCCCGGAGCTGCGGGTCGGTGCGTTGCCCATTGATCTGTCAGGCACCAGCCGCATCCTGCGTGACGGCGAAGTGCTGTGGGAGAAGCCGTTCCTCAGTGGCGAAGACAACATGTGCCACAGCCTCGCCAACCTCGAATTTCATCACTTCAAATACGCGCAGTTCCTGCGTCCAGGCGATGTCCACGTGCATTACTTCGGCACCGCCACGCTGTCGTTTGCCGACGCTATCAAGACCCGCCCCGGCGACCGCTTCCAGATCAGCCTCGACGCGTTCGGCGCGCCGCTGGAAAACGGCATCGGCGAAAGTGCCCAGCCGCTGGCCATCGGTCAGGTACGTGCGTTGTAACGCCCAAATTTTTTTGAGGAATTCCCATGACATCGCTACTGGGTCACAACTACATCGGCGGCCGCCGCAGCGCCCAAGGCAGCGTGCAGTTGCAAAGCCTCGACGCCACAACGGGTGAGGCGCTGCCGGGGCATTTCGTCCAGGCCACCGAAGCCGAGGTGGATGCTGCTGCCAAAGCCGCCGCCGCTGCCTATCCGGTTTATCGCAACCTCAGTGCGGAAAAACGCGCTGCGTTTCTCGATGCTATCGCCGCTGAAATCGACGACCTGGGGGATGAATTCGTCGCTACCGTATGCCGTGAAACCGCGCTGCCCGCCGCCCGTATCCAAGGCGAGCGCGGGCGCACCAGCGGCCAGTTGCGGCTGTTCGCCAAAGTCCTGCGCCGGGGTGATTTTTATGGTGCGAGGATTGATCGGGCGTTACCTGAACGTCAGCCGTTGCCACGTCCGGATCTGCGCCAGTACCGCATCGCCCTCGGTCCGGTGGCGGTGTTCGGCGCGAGCAACTTTCCGCTGGCGTTTTCCACGGCCGGTGGCGACACCGCCTCGGCGCTGGCCGCCGGTTGCCCGGTGGTGTTCAAGGCCCACAGCGGCCACATGGCCACGGCCGAGTGGGTGGCGGACGCGATCATCCGTGCCGCCGAGCGCTGCGAAATGCCCGCCGGCGTATTCAACATGGTCTACGGCGGCGGAGTCGGCGAATGGCTGGTCAAACATCCGGCGATTCAGGCCGTGGGTTTCACCGGTTCGCTCAAGGGCGGCAATGCCCTGAGCCAGATGGCCGCGAGCCGCGCGCAACCGATCCCGGTATTCGCCGAGATGTCGAGCATTAACCCGGTGTTCCTGTTGCCTGAAGCGCTGGAAGTACGCGGCGAGCAGATTGCCGCGCAACTGGCGGGTTCGGTGACGCTCGGCTGCGGGCAATTCTGCACCAATCCCGGTCTGGTGATCGGTTTGCGCTCGCCGCAGTTCAGTACGTTTGTCCGGCGCTTCTGCGCCAACATGAACGGGCAACCGGCACAGACCATGCTCAATGCCGGCGCCTTGGCCAGTTACAGCAAAGGCTTGGGCGAGTTGCACGAACATCCGGGGCTGACGCACCTGGCCGGGCATCCGCAGCAAGGCAATCAGGCCCAACCCCAGGTGTTTCAGGCCCACGTCAGCCTGTTGCTCAACAGCGATGCGCTGTTGCAGGAAGAAGTCTTCGGCCCGACCACCATCATCATTGAGGTGGAGGATCAGACGCAGTTGGCGCAAGCGCTGCAAGGCTTGCGTGGGCAACTGACGGCGACGTTGATCGGTGAGGCGGGGGAGTTGCTGGAGTACCGCTGGCTGGCCGAGCAGCTACAGGAAAAGGTCGGGCGGATTCTGTTCAACGGATATCCGACCGGCGTCGAGGTGTGTGAGGCGATGGTGCATGGCGGGCCGTATCCGGCGACGTCGGATCCGCGCGGAACATCGGTGGGAACGTTGGCGATTGATCGCTTTTTGCGGCCGGTCTGCTTTCAGAATTACCCGGATGCGTTGTTGCCCGAGGCATTGCAGGACGCTAATCCGCTGGGGATTCGGCGTTTGGTGGATGGTGAGGTGAGTGCGCTGGCGCTTTAAATCCTTAGCGACTGTGCTGGCGTCTTCGCGAGCAAGCTCGCTCCTACAGTTGGAACGCATTTCCCTGTAGGAGTGAGCCTGCTCGCGATGGCAATTTCAGCAGCCACGCTGTTCTAGCGGGCCGTCACCTCAGCCGATTTCACTACCGCCGGCTTCAACACCAGCCACAACGCCAGTGCGATCAACACCCCGCCATACAGATGCGCCATCGACAGCGGCTCATCCAGCAGCAGCGCGCCCCACAACACACCGAACGCCGGGATCATGAAGGTCACGGTCATCGACTTCACCGGGCCGATGGAGCTGAGCAGACGGAAGTAAATGATGTAGGCAAACGCCGTGCAGCCCAAGCCCAATCCCAGCAGCGACAGCCAGACATTCCAGCCGCCCCAGCTTGCCGGTGGTGCGGTCATCACGCTGTAGCCGAACAGCGGCAAGAGAAACAGCGTTGCCCCGAGCATGCTGCCCACCGCCGAGAGTCGACTATCGAGCCCGCCGCTATGATCCAGCCAGCGACGGGTGAGGAAACCGGCGAAACCGTAGCAAGTGGTGGCAAGCAGGCAGGCGAGGGCGCCCATCAACAATTCCAGATCGAAAGCCACGGGGCCTGCGCGCGTGAGCACGCCGACACCGAACAAGCCAAGGAACACACCACTGAGTTTGGCGACGGTAAGTCTTTCACTGAAGAACAAGCCGCCAATCAGCACGCCCATCAACGGCGTGGTGGCGTTGAAGATCGCCGAATAACCCGCCGGCAATACCTGCGCCGCCACTGAGTACAGCGTCGCTGGAATCCCCGAATTGATGACACCCAGCAGCATCACGGTTTTCAGCTTGCCTTTGAAATCCCAGCTGATGCGCATCAGCCCAAGGATCACCAGCAGACCGACGGCCGCAATCGACACGCGCAAGAACGCCGTCGGAATTGTGCCGATCACCGGCGCAATAATGCGCATGAACAGGAAGCTCGCGCCCCAGATGGCTGCCAGCGACAGCATGCGGAAAATATCGACGGGGCTCACGGTGGCGCTCCTTGCTTGGTCGGGACGAGAGTGTTGCCGAGCGCCCTGACGATGGCAACCGCTAATCAGGCATTTAATTTTGGTCTGACCGGTCCATTGTTTACGCCGGCAACGAATAATCCCTGCCGTGTGCAACCACGACGCGGTTTTGGCAGAAATTGCACTTCTCCTCGGGCCGGTTCCGTGGCTAAGCTCAAGCATTCCGAATGCACGCAGAGGTTTCATCTATGCCGCAGCCATGGCCAGCCACCGACATCGCCCGCATGATCCTCGATGGCTTCGACGATTACCGCGAGCATTTCCGCCGGATCACCGACGGCGCGCGGGAGCGCTTCGAGCAGGCGCGCTGGCAGGAGATCCAGACGGCATCGGCGGCGCGGATCAACCTCTACGAAGAAAAGGTCGGCGAAACCATCGCTCGCCTGCGTGAGTATTTCGACGACGAAACGCTGATGGATGTCAGTTGCTGGCCGCTGGTGAAAAGCGCATACATCAGCGTCATCGACCTGCGCTTCGACGATGAGCTGTCCGAGACCTGGTACAACTCGATTTTCTGCGGGCTGTTCAGCCATGACCTGATCAGCGACGGCTGCATGTTCATCCACACCACGCGGCCCAGCCTGCGCCGTGCCCGCGCCGCGCAAACCCGCACGTACAAACCGCAGGGCCAATTATCGGGGATGCTGGCGAGCATTTTTGCCGACTACCGCTTCAGTGAGGATTACGCCGATTTGCCGGGCGATTTGCTCAGACTCGAAGCGCAATTGCGCGAGAACCTGCCGGACTGGGTATGCAAAGACCCGGAACTGAGCGTCGAGCTGTTTTCTTCGGTTTTGTATCGCAACAAGGGCGCGTATCTGGTCGGGCGCATCTATACCCGTGACGAGCAGTGGCCGCTGGTGATCCCGTTGCTGCACCGCGAAGGTCGCGGAATTCAGATCGACGCGCTGATCACCGACGAAGCCGATGTGTCGATCATCTTCTCCTTCACCCGCTCGTATTTCATGGTCGACGTGCCGGTGCCTGCGGAGTTCATCGGTTTCCTGCGGCGGATCCTGCCGGGCAAGCACATTGCCGAGCTGTACACCTCGATCGGCTTCTATAAACACGGCAAGTCCGAGTTCTATCGTGCGCTGATCAACCACCTGGCCAACACCGACGACCAGTTCATCATGGCCCCCGGCGTGCGCGGCATGGTCATGAGCGTGTTCACCCTGCCGGGCTTCAACACCGTATTCAAAATCATCAAGGACCGCTTCTCGCCGTCGAAAAACGTCGACCGCGCCACGGTCATCGAGAAGTACCGTTTGGTGAAAAGTGTCGACCGGGTCGGGCGCATGGCCGATACCCAGGAATTCGCCGATTTCCGCTTTCCGCTGAGCAAGTTCGATCCGGCGTGCCTTGAAGAATTGCTTGAAGTCGCGCCGTCCACGGTGTCGGTGGAAGGCGACACCGTGCTGATCCGCCACTGCTGGACCGAACGACGGATGACCCCGCTCAACCTGTACCTGGAAAACGCCAACGATGCGCAGGTGCGCGAGGCGCTGGAGGATTACGGGCTGGCGATCAAACAACTGGCGGCGGCGAACATCTTCCCCGGTGACATGCTGCTGAAGAACTTCGGCGTCACCCGACACGGGCGCGTGGTGTTTTATGACTATGACGAAATCTGCTTCCTGACCGAGGCCAACTTCCGCCACATCCCCCAACCTCGTACGCCGGAGGACGAAATGGCGTCGGAGCCGTGGTATTCGATCGGGCCGCTGGATGTGTTCCCCGAGGAGTTTCCGCCGTTTTTGTTTGCCGATTCCGGTCAGCGCAAGTTGTTCGATCAGTTGCATGGCGAGTTGTATAACGCCGATTACTGGAAGAGCTTGCAGGAGGCGATTCGGGCCGGGAAGGTTATTGATGTGTTCCCGTATCGGCGCAAGGGCCTGGATAACGAATAATTTTCAAGTGAACACTGTGTGGCGAGGGGATTTATCCCCGATGGGGTGCGAAGCACCCCTAAAACCATTCAGCGCAGATGTGACAGATCGGCTTTGATATCCAGTTGGCGACTGCTGCGCAGCCGATCGGGGATAAATCCCCTCGCCACAAAAGCACCTCACAGTCGTGTTCAGTGCCGCAAATCTGCGACAATCGCCCCCCTGCGCCACTAGACGACCGAATTGCGTACCCGATGACCGACGAATCGCCCTCCATCGACAAATTGTTGAAAAACCTCGATCACGCCATGCTCGCCGACCGTCACCGGTTGCGGCGGCAGTTGCTTGAGCTGCGCAAGAAACCCGACGAGGCCAAGCTGGCCCAGTGGGTGGCGCGCATGCAGGCGTCCTGCGATCAGGTGTTGGCGCGCAAGGCCAGCCTGCCAGTGATCCGTTACGACGACAGCCTGCCGATCGCGGCCAAGCGTGACGAAATCAAAAAGGCGCTGGAGCAGCATCAGGTGCTGATCATCGCCGGCGAAACCGGCTCGGGTAAAACCACGCAGTTGCCGAAAATCTGTCTGGAAATCGGTCGCGGCCAGCACGGCTTGATCGGCCACACCCAGCCACGCCGGATCGCGGCGCGCAGCGTTGCCAGCCGGGTTGCCGAAGAGCTCGGCACGCCGCTGGGGTCCTTGGTCGGCTATCAGGTGCGTTTCGAAGATCAGAGCGACTCCAACACCCTGATCAAACTGATGACTGACGGCATTCTGCTGGCGGAAACCCAGAACGACCGGTATCTGGAACGCTACGACACGATCATCGTCGACGAAGCCCACGAGCGCAGCCTCAACATCGATTTCCTGCTCGGTTACCTGAAAACCCTGCTGCCGCGCCGCCCGGATCTGAAAGTCATCATCACTTCTGCGACCATCGATCTGGAGCGCTTCTCCAAGCACTTCGACGATGCGCCAATTGTCGAAGTCTCCGGCCGCACCTTCCCGGTGGACACTTGGTATCGCCCGCTGACCCTGGAGCAGGACGAAGAGGGCAACCGCGTCGAAGACGACCTGACCGTGGATCAGGCGATTCTCGCCACCCTCGACGAAATCGCCGCTTACGAGCGCAGCGAACGCCGCAGTCCGGGTGACGTGCTGGTGTTCCTGCCCGGCGAGCGCGAGATTCGCGACGCCGCCGACATGCTGCGCAAGGCCCAGCTCAAACACACCGAGATTCTGCCGCTGTACGCGCGCCTGTCGCCGGCCGAGCAGCAGCGGATTTTCCAGTCGCACCCGGGTCGACGTGTGGTGCTGGCGACCAACGTTGCCGAAACCTCGCTGACCGTGCCGGGCATCCGCTACGTGATCGACAGCGGCACCGCGCGCATCAGCCGTTACAGCTACCGCGCCAAGGTACAGCGCCTGCCGATCGAAGCGATTTCCCAAGCCAGCGCCAATCAGCGTAAAGGTCGTTGCGGTCGCGTCGAGCCGGGTATCTGCATACGTTTGTACAGCGAAGAGGATTTCCTCGGTCGCCCGGAATTCACCGATCCGGAGATTCTGCGCACCAACCTTGCTGCGGTTATCTTGCAGATGCTGCACCTGCGCCTCGGCGAAATCACCGCGTTCCCGTTTATCGAGCCGCCGGACGGCAAGGCGATCAGCGACGGCTTCAACCTGCTGCAAGAACTCTCGGCGGTGGATCGCAACAGCCAGTTGACCCCGTTGGGTCGCCAGTTGGCACGCCTGCCGGTCGACCCGCGCATGGGCCGCATGCTGCTGGAAGCGGCGAAGCTCGGCAGCTTGCAGGAAGTGCTGATCGTCGCCAGTGCCATGTCGATTCAGGACCCGCGCGAGCGTCCGCCGGAGCGCCAGCAAGCGGCGGATCAGGCCCACGCGCAATGGAAGGATGTTGATTCCGACTTCGCCGGGCTGGTCAATCTGTGGCGCGGTTTTGAAGAGCAGCGTCAGGCGCTGACTGCCAGCCCGCTGCGCAACTGGTGCCGCAAGAATTTCCTCAACTACCTGCGTCTGCGCGAGTGGCGTGACTCGCATCGGCAGTTGAGCCTGATCTGCCGCGACATGCAGTTGAGCCTCAATAAAGAGCCGGCGGATTATCCGAAACTGCACAAGGCCGTGCTGGTGGGGCTGCTCAGCCAGATCGGCCAGAAAACCGAAGACGGCGATTACCTCGGCGCCCGTCAGCGGCGCTTCTGGATTCATCCGTCATCGGGCATCGGCAAGAAGCGCCCACAATGGCTGATGACCGCCGAGCTGGTGGAAACCACCAAGCTGTACGCGCGCATGGTCGCCAAGATCGACGCTGACTGGATCGAGCCGCTGGCAGGGCATCTGATCAAGAAAAACCACTTCGAACCGCACTGGGAGAAGAAGCGCGGGCAGGTCGTGGCGTTTGAGCAGATCACTCTGTTCGGCCTGATCGTGGTCGGTCGCCGGCCGGTGCATTACGGCCCGGTTGATCCGGTGGTCTCGCGTGAGTTGTTTATCCGCGAAGGTCTGGTGCGTGGCGAGATTCAGTCGCGGGCCAAATGCCTGACCGCCAATAAACAACTGCTGGAACAGCTCGACGAACTGGAAGCCAAGGCTCGACGTCGCGACATCCTCGCCGACGAAGAAACCCTGTACGCTTTCTACGATGCGCGGCTGCCGGCGGAGATTCATCAGACCGCGACCTTCGACAGTTGGTATCGCATCAACAGCCAAAAAGATCCGCAACTGTTGATCATGCGCGAAGAAGACGTGCTGGCCCGTGAGGCCAGTGAAGTCACCGCGCGGGACTACCCGGACACGCTGCACATCGGCGATCTGGAACTGGCCCTGACTTACCACTTCGAACCCAATCACCCGCGCGACGGCGTGACCCTGCGCGTGCCGGCGCCGCTGCTGCCGATGCTGCCACCGGAGCGTCTGGAATGGCTGGTGCCGGGGCTGATAGAGGCCAAGTGCATCGCCCTCGTGCGTAACCTGCCGAAAGCCCTGCGCAAGAACTTCGTACCGGTGCCGGACTTCATCAAGGCTGCGTTGCAACGCATGACCTTCGCCGAGGGTTCGCTGCCCCAGGTGCTGGGACGTGAGCTGTTGCGCATGACCGGCGCGCGGGTCAGCGACGAGGCGTGGGCGGAAGCCGCGCAGCAAGTCGAAGGGCATCTACGGATGAACCTGGAAATCGTCGACGGCCAGGGCAAGTTCCTCGGCGAAGGGCGGGATCTGGCCGAGCTGACTGCACGCTTCGCTGAGGCGAGTCAGGCCGCGTTGGCGGTGCCGCAGAGCGCGAAAAGTCAGCAACCGGTGGAAGCCAGGGTTTTCGCACCCGTAGCGGAAAAGACTCAGCAGAAAATCGCCGGGCTGTCGATGACGGTCTATCCGGCGCTGGTTGAAGAGGGCGGTACGGTCAAGGAAGGGCGGTTCTCGACCCCGGCCGAAGCCGAGTTCCAGCACCGTCGCGCCTTGCAGCGTCTGTTGATGCAGCAATTGGCCGAGCCGGCCAAATTCCTGCGTGGCAAGTTGCCGGGGCAGACCGAACTTGGCTTGCTCTATCGTGAATTGGGCCGTGTCGATGCGCTGGTCGAAGACATTCTGTTGGCCAGCCTCGACAGCTGCATTCTCGATGGCGAAGACCCGCTGCCGCGTGACGGCGCAGGACTGGCAGCCCTGGCCGAACGCAAACGCGGCAGTTGGACCGAACACGCCGAGCGCATGGCGCGGCTGACGCTGGAGATCCTCAAGCTCTGGCACGGTCTGCAAAAACGCTTCAAGGGCAAGATCGACTTGGCGCAAGCCGTGGCGCTGAACGACATCAAGCAGCAGATCAATAATCTGGTCTATCCGGGGTTTGTCCGGGAAACGCCGATGCAGTGGCTCAAGGAGCTGCCGCGTTATCTGAAAGCGGTCGAGCAGCGTTTCGAGAAACTCGGCGCGCAGGTGCAGAAGGATCGCGTCTGGAGCGGCGAACTCGCCGGCCTGTGGTCGCAATACCAGACCCGTGCGGCCAAACACGCGCAGGAAGGCAAACGCGATCCGCAGCTTGAGCTGTATCGCTGGTGGCTGGAGGAATACCGGGTGTCGCTGTTCGCCCAGCAGTTGGGGACAAAAGTGCCGATCTCCGACAAACGCCTGAATAAACAGTGGAGCCAGGTCGAACCCTGACACAGAAGCTCAAACAACCTCTGTGGCGAGGGGATTCATCCCCGATGGGTGGCGAAGCCGCCCCAAAAACCATGACCTAAGCGTGCCATTTGTACCGAGTGGGATGGTTTGACGACTGCTTCGCAGCCGATCGGGGATAAATCCCCTCGCCACACAAGCCAGCACAGGGGATAGGCGTTGTGCCTGAGAAAGGCGCCAAAACCTCGGGTTTATGGCAAACTTCGCGACCATAAACGCCGCTTTCGCGACCCAGAGCCTTCGGCGCGGTCACGGATCGGAATAAAGCGATGCCAGGTTTGCGTCCCCCGGATGGGAATAGACCCTTTGTGTGTTGGTACGACGGTTCCAGCACTTTCTGCCTGAACAGATTAGAGAAACGACCATGCATAACGTCGTCATCAGCGGCACCGGCCTGTACACCCCGGCCAACAGCATCTCCAACGAAGAGCTGGTGCAGTCTTTCAATACCTACGTCGCCCAGTTCAATGCCGAGAACGCCGATGCCATCGCCAGCGGCGAAGTCCAGGCCCTGACCGAATCCAGCGCTGCGTTCATCGAGAAAGCTTCGGGCATCAAAAGCCGCTTTGTCATGGACAAGGACGGCATCCTTGATCCGCAACGCATGGCCCCGCGCCTGCCGGAGCGCTCCAACGACGAGTGGTCGGTACTTTGCCAAATGGCCATTGGCGCTGCCGAGCAAGCCTTGCAACGCGCCGGCAAGACGGCTGCCGACATCGACGGCGTCATCGTCGCCTGC
Organism: Pseudomonas sp. NPDC087639; assembly: GCF_044743385.1. Taxonomy (NCBI): domain Bacteria; kingdom Pseudomonadati; phylum Pseudomonadota; class Gammaproteobacteria; order Pseudomonadales; family Pseudomonadaceae; genus Pseudomonas; species Pseudomonas sp. NPDC087639. The sequence goes on from NZ_JBIUWI010000013.1 coordinate 57,478, forward strand.
TCTAACCTGCAACGCGCTTACCCGGCCATCGCCATTGAAGTCCAGGAAGCGCTGGGCATTCAGGGTTTCGGTTTCGACATGAACGTCGCGTGCTCCTCGGCGACCTTCGGCATCCAGGCCGCGGCCAACAGCGTGCAACTGGGCCAGGCCCGGGCGATCCTGATGGTCAACCCGGAAGTCTGCACCGGTCACCTGAATTTCCGTGACCGCGACAGCCACTTCATCTTCGGCGACGCCGCGACTGCGGTGATCATCGAGCGCGCTGACCTTGCAACGTCCAAGCATCAGTTCGACGTGGTCAGCACCAAACTGCTGACCAAGTTCTCCAACAACATCCGCAACAACTTCGGCTTCCTCAACCGCGCGGCGGAAGAGGGCATCGGCACCCGCGACAAGCTGTTCGTGCAGGAAGGCCGCAAGGTGTTTAAAGATGTTTGCCCGATGGTCGCTGAACTGATCGGCGAGCATCTTCAGGAAAACCAGCTCAACGTCGGCGATGTGAAGCGTTTCTGGCTGCACCAGGCCAACCTCAGCATGAACCACCTGATCGTGCGCAAACTGCTGGGCCGCGAGGCTACCGAAGAAGAAGCGCCGGTGATCCTCGACACCTACGCCAACACCAGCTCTGCCGGGTCCGTGATTGCTTTCCACAAATATCAGGATGATCTGGCCAGCGGTTCGCTGGCGGTACTGAGTTCGTTCGGTGCGGGTTACTCGATCGGTAGCGTGATTCTGCGCAAGCGTTGAAAAACGGTTTAATTTCCGCTTAATCGCGCTGACCTTTCCTACATCCGAATCGGCTGGAACGCTGTAGTTTTCGGAAATCGCGGCAGGAGACGCTTTAGGCGAATCCTGCCGCTATCTTTTTCGAAGTCGGAACAAGGAGATTGATGGATGGCGGCTGACGACACCCAACTGCTCGCGCGTTTGCTGGCAGGCGAGCAACAGGCTTTCAAGGAACTGGTCACGACTTATCAGAGTGCGATGCGCGCCGTCGCGTATGCGATTGTCGGCCAGCGTCATGTCGAGGAAGTGGTGCAGGATGCCTGGCTCTCGGTGGTGCGTCATATTGGCAGCTTCGAAGGCCGCTCCAGTCTCAAAACCTGGTTGCTGACCATCACCGCCAACTCAGCCAAAAGTCGTTACAAACTCAATCGCCGCGAAGTGCTGATGGATGACCTGCCATCGCCCCACGGCACCATCGACGACGGCCGTTTTTCTCCCGGGGACGGCCATTGGCTGGTCGCACCGTTTGCCTGGCACCAGGACACTCCCGAAGCGTTGTTGACCGAAAGCGAACTGCGCGAATGCCTGGAACACACGCTGTTGAGCCTGTCGGAACTGCAAAGCAGTGTGCTGTTGTTGCGCGAACGTCAGGGGCTGGAGCTGGAAGAGATCTGTAATCTTCTGGAGATATCGCTCTCCAATGTCCGCGTGCTGCTGCATCGGGCACGTTTAAAGGTCTTCGCGACCGTGGAACATTTTGAGGAGACAGGGGAATGTTGACCTGCAAGGAGCAAGTGGCACGATCCAGCGATTATCTCGATGGCCAGTTGAGTTTTCGGGAAAAACTGATGGTGCGTCATCACCTGATGTTCTGCGCCAATTGCCGGCGTTTCATTCGTCAGATGCGTCTGATGCAAGTGACGCTGAAGGCGCTGCCGGAGCACCCGGTGGAGGATGTCGATGCGCTGGCCGAGCGTCTGGCCAAGCAGCGGCGGGACGACAGTCCCTGAGGGAAATGCAGGCTGGCACGGTTAAGGCTCACGGATGATGGGGATCGCCATAATCGCACCAGACTGTTGAAACACCTCAAACATTGCGCCCGGATGAGAAGCGCAACGCCTGAGATCTGTTGCTCTGTGGCTTAAAACTTCGCTTCCGCGTCCAGCTGCAGAGTGTTGGTGTCTGCGTCACGCTGTGTACGGCTGGAGAAGTCGGCCTTGGTCAGGTAGTACGTCGCGCCAAGGGCGAAGTTCTTGTCGATGTCGTAACCGACCTTGAACTTGTGGCCACGCGAACCGGTAGTACCGTTGGCGAAGTCGGAGTCGGTGAAGGCGCCGACTACAGCGTTGCGTTGCACGTCACGATAGTTGTAGTCGAGGTTGAAACCGAAGACCTTCGACTTGGCGCCGAGCAGCCACGCAGTGTCCTGATCGGTCACGGCGTCGTTGTTCTTCACGTACTGGCCGTAGAACGACAGAGGCATTGGCAGACCGCCGATGTCGATCTGGCTGAAGCCTTCGTACAGGCGGAACTCGTTGTTCGCCGAGTTGCCATTGACGGCCAGGGCGCACGGCGTGGAAGTACCGGTGCAACGGCTGTCTTCGTCGTTCTGGTAGGCGTAGACACTGCCACCCACCGTCAGCTTCAGGTTATCGGTGATGGTGAAGCGGCTACCCAGTTGGCCGGCGGTCATGCGCAAATCGTGACGGAATTGCACGCCGTCGCCATCGACGTTGTCCTTGAGGTTGTAGTTACCCAGGCTGCCGAACAGTTCGGCGCTGCTGCCCAATGGGTATTTGTAAGTAACGGCCAGACCTTCAGGGTTGATGTCGCCATCCCAGATCACGTCGCCCATGCTGACCCACGGTTGCAGCATCTTGCCGCCGATCACGTGCAGGTTCTTGATTTGATCGGGGTGGTAATCGATGTAACCCAGGTCGAGCCAGATCTGCTTCTTGTCGAAGTAGTTGTCCTGATCCTGGTTGGTCGAACGGGCGTCATCGCCGCCGCCGGTGGCGATACGGATGCCAGTGTCGACTTGCGGGTTGATCTCGGTGTAGGCACCCAGACGGGCACGGATGCGCTGACGATCCTTGTCGCGGCCGCCATTGTTTGGTTCGCCGTCGATCTTGATGGTTTCCTGACGGATACGCACGTCGCCCTTGAACTGGGTCTTGGCAGCCCAGGCCAGTTTCTGGTCGAAGGCACTTTGTTCGGTGGTTTTCTTCGCGACAGCCGCGACTTGTTCGTTGGTCTCTTGCTGCGCCTGCTGGGCGATTTGCTGAGCCTTCTGATCCTTGGCCAGTTCAGTTTGCAGCTCGATGTACTGCGACTGGGAAATCGAACCGTTAGCCTTGAGCATGTCGAGCAGTTTGGCGTCGACTGCGGCACTGGCCGGAACGCTCATGGCCAGCAACAGGCCACCGCACAGGGCCGCCGCAGTTTTCGTGGAAGCAAGACGCATAGCAATCTCCGAAGATGAGAGGGATGGCTGAACCATCCTGGGCACAACCGACGGTTGAAGGTCGGAAAACAGTGTCCGGGTAGAACCCGGCGCTCTAAAAACAGGCGCCAGTATCGCGATGGTTTATGACAGAGCGGTGGCACAGTGATGGCAGGTTGATGACGATGCACGGTGCGCGTGAACTATCGATCTAGAGCGCTGTCGCTCAATGGCGGGTGTGCAATGCAACGCAATCGGCGATACTCGCCGGGCGCTGAAACCCAGATGTGGAGACTTGTTGATGCCGTTGCAACGCCTGCAGAACCTGTCAGAAATCGCCCCATCGGAATGGGACGCTCTGGTGCCCGAGAGTCAGCCATTTCTGCGTCATGCGTTTCTCAGTGCGCTGGAAGACAGCGGCAGTGTCGGCCCGCACAGCGGTTGGCAACCCGAGCATTTGCTGCACATCGAAGATGATCGACTGATCGCGGCGCTACCCAGTTACCGCAAGTGGCATTCTTACGGCGAGTACGTGTTCGATCACGGCTGGGCCGATGCCTGCGCCCGCGCCGGGATCGACTATTACCCCAAGTTGTTGACGGCGGTGCCATTCAGTCCGGTCAGCGGCCCACGGCTGTTGGCGGCGAACGTCGAAGATGGTTACGAGCTGCTCAAAAGCCTGCCGGGTTATCTGGAAATCGAAGAACTCTCCAGCGCCCACATCAACTTCACCGACCCTTTCACTGATGCCGCCATGGCCGAGCAACCGGGCTGGTTGCAGCGCATCGGCTGTCAGTATCACTGGCAGAATCGTGGTTACCGCGACTTCCAGGATTTTCTCGATGTGCTCAGTTCGCGCAAGCGCAAACAGATGCGCAAAGAGCGCGAGCAGGTGGCGGGGCAGGGCTTCGAGTTTGAATGGCTGGAAGGGCGCGAGCTGAACGAGGCGCAGTGGGATTTCGTCTATGCCTGCTATGCCAACACCTACGCGGTGCGCCGGCAGACGCCCTATCTGACGCGGGAGTTTTTCAGCCTGCTGGCCGAGCGTATGCCCGAAGCGATCCGTGTGGTGCTGGCCAAGCAAGGCTCACGACCGGTGGCCATGGCCTTCAGCCTGGTCGGGGGTGACAGCTTTTACGGACGCTACTGGGGGTGTCTGGCCGAGTTTGATCGGCTGCACTTTGAGACCTGTTTTTATCAGGGCATGGATTACGCGATTGCCCAGGGTTATCAGCGTTTCGATGCCGGCGCTCAGGGTGAGCACAAACTGATTCGCGGCTTTGAACCGGTGATCACGTACTCGTGGCATTACCTGCGGCATCCGGGTTTGAAAGCGGCGGTCAAAGACTTCCTGCACCAGGAACGCGCCGGTGTGCTGGCCTATGCCGAAGAAGCGAGAGCAGCCTTGCCCTACCGCCAAACCTGAATATTTACAGGGATCAAAAGCAAAAGATCGCAGCCTTCGGCAGCTTCTCCAAGTGGATATAAAACCCTGGCTAGGAGCTACCGGAGGCTGCGATCTTTTGATCTTTTTTGGCTATCAATCGATCCCGACAAACCCTCCAGTCTGGTGTGCCCACAACCGCGCATACAGCCCGCGATGGGCCAGCAGCTCGGCGTGGGTGCCGCTCTCGGCGATCTTGCCGTTTTCCAGCACCACCAGCCGATCCATGCGCGCGATGGTCGAGAGGCGGTGGGCAATCGCGATCACGGTTTTGCCCTGCATCAGGGTTTCCAGGCTTTCCTGAATCGCTGCTTCGACTTCCGAGTCCAGGGCGGAGGTCGCTTCGTCCATGATCAGGATCGGCGCGTCCTTGAGCAGTACCCGCGCAATGGCGATGCGCTGACGCTGGCCACCGGACAGCTTCACACCGCGCTCACCGACATGCGCGTCGAACCCGGTGCGGCCTTCAGCGTCCGACAACAACGGAATGAACTCATCGGCGCGGGCCTTGTGCACGGCGTCCCACAGCTCTGCGTCAGTGGCGTCAGGCTTGCCGTACAGCAAGTTGTCGCGGATCGAGCGGTGCAGCAGCGAGGTGTCCTGAGTGATCATGCCAATGCGCGCGCGCAGGCTTTCCTGGCCGACTTCGGCGATGTTCTGGCCGTCAATCATGATGCGCCCGCCTTCAACGTCGTACAGGCGCAAGAGCAAGTTGACCAAGGTCGATTTGCCGGCGCCGGACGGCCCGATCAGACCGATTTTCTCACCCGGCTTAATGTTCAGGTTGAGGTCGCCGATGATGCCTTTCTTCTTGCCGTAGTGAAAATCCACGTGCTCGAAACGCACTTCGCCATGGGCCACTGCCAGCGGTTTGGCCTGTTCGTGATCGGTGACGCTGACCGGTTGCGAGATGGTGCGCAAACCGTCCTGGACCATGCCGATGTTCTCGAAAATGCCGGTGACCACCCACATGATCCAGCCGGACATGTTGACGATGCGGATCACCAGACCCGTCGCCAGGGCAATCGCGCCAACAGTGATCAGCGATTGCGTCCACAGCCACAGGGCCAGCGCCGTGGTGCCGACGATCAGCAAGCCGTTCATGGCGGTGATCGCCACGTCCATGCTGGTGACCACGCGGCCGGCCATTTGCGCTTTGACGGTCTGCTCTTCGATGGCTTCCTTGGCGTAGTGCTGTTCGAAATTGGTGTGGGCAAACAGCTTCAGGGTGGCGATGTTGGTGTAGCCGTCGACGATTCGGCCCATCAGTTTCGAGCGCGCGTCGGAGGCTTCCACCGAGCGGTCTTTCACCCGTGGCACGAAGTAATACAGCGCGCCGATATAGGCGGCGATCCATATCAGCAACGGGATCATCAGGCGCCAGTCGGCCTCGGCGAACAGTACCAGCGCGCTGACCGCATAGATCACCACGTGCCACAGCGCATCCACCGCCTGCACCGCCGAATCACGCAGCGAGTTGCCGGTCTGCATGATGCGCTGGGCGATACGACCGGCGAAGTCGTTCTGGAAGAAGTTCAGGCTCTGCTTGAGCACGTAGCTGTGGTTCTGCCAGCGAATCATGCTGGTCATGCCCGGGCTCAGGGTCTGATGCACCAGCAAATCATGCAGAGCAAAGAAGATCGGGCGCAGCACAAGCGCAACCACCAGCATCCATGACAGTTCGAGGGCGTGGTCGCTGAAGAAATTCGGGTTGGGCGTGCCTTGGGCCAGGTCGATGATGCGGCTCAGATAACTGAACAGCGCCACTTCGATCAGCGCGGCAAACAGACCGACCACCAGCAGAGCGGCAAAACTTGGCCAGACCTGCTTGAGGTAATAGGTATAGAAGGGGAGCACACGGTCCGGCGGGGATGCCGTCGGGGCGTCGCGGAATATGTCGATCAGTTGTTCAAAACGGCGATAGAGCATCAGATAACCGCCCGGAGTACGGGCTCTCCTTTTATCGGTGTGAGCGGCGCGGGATCAGGCCGTCGCCGCTCTATATGCCCTGTAAACCTTAGTCGATGCGCTTGGCCGACTTGATGATCACAGGGTCGACTGGCACGTTTTGCATGCCTTGTTTGGTAGTGGTTTGCGAGTTGACGATGACGTCGACCACGTCCATGCCCTTGACCACTTTGGCGAATACGGCGTAACCGGCGTCACGACCCGGGTCGAGGAAGGCGTTGTCGGCCACGTTGATGAAGAACTGGCTGGTGGCCGAATCCGGGTTGGAGGTGCGTGCCATCGACAAGGTGCCGCGAACGTTATGCAGACCATTACTGGCTTCGTTCTTGATCGGTGCCTTGGTTTCTTTTTGCTGCATTTGCTGGGTGAAACCGCCGCCCTGAGCCATGAACCCCGGGATCACACGGTGGAAAATCGTGTTGGTGTAGAAGCCGCTGTCGACGTATTCAAGGAAGTTCTTGGTACTGATCGGTGCCTTGACCGGGTCCAGTTCGATTTCGATCTGGCCATTGGTGGTTTCCAGCAGCACGTGCGGTGCTTTAACCGGCGTGGCAGCCATCAGGTTGGCAGCAAACAGCACGGTGCCGGCGGCGAGGGCGAGTTTTTTCAGCATGGGTCAGTGATCCTGAGATTGAATATCGGCTGCGGCGAGAAACTCCAGCAGCGTTTGGTTGAAGCGTTCGGGTTGATCGAGCGGGGTGGCGTGGCGTGAATCGGCGATCACCACCAGCCGCGCATCGGGCAGCAGTTTTACATAGGTTTCTTTCAGCGCGACGGGTGTGTAGTCACGGTCGGCGCTGACGATGAGGGTTGGACAGGTCACTCGGGAAAGTCGTTCCTGAACCCCCCAGCCCACAATCGCATCGAAGCTGGCGAGATAAGCACGTTTGTCGTTTTTTGCCCAGCGTTCGGCCATTTTCTGTCGCAGATCGGCCTGTTCCGGTTTCGGGAAAAGTTTGCCACCCAGCGCCTTGCCAATAGTCGCGAGACTCAGCACCCGCATCAGACTCCAGCGCTTGAACCACTGCCAATAGTCGTCGCGGCTGCGCAGTTTGACCTCGGGGGCGCTGTTGACGATGGTCAGGCTCTTGAGCATCTGCGGCTGATCGACGGCCAGTTGAAAACCGATCATGCCACCCATGGACAGCCCGGCGTAGTGCACCGGGCCGAGTTTCAAGTGCTCGATCAGCGCGACCAGATCGGCGCTGAAGCCCGCGATGCTGTAGCGCTCGCGGGGTTTGTCCGAGCGGCCGTGGCCGCGAATGTCCGGGACGATCACCCGGTAATGCGCGGCCAGTGCCGGGATCTGCATTTCCCAGTCCAGCGTGCTCGAGCCGAGCCCGTGGACCAGCAGCAACGGCGTGCCGTGGCCATATTCCTCGTAGTGCAGGTTGCAACCTTCGTGCTCGAAATACGCCATCGATGAACTCCGTGTCAGGCTTGCTCAGGTGCGGCGAACGGTGCGTCCAGCGGCAAAGTGTCGAAGGTGCGCAGCAGTTCGATAAGGATTTGCGTGGCCGGGCCCAGCGGTTTGTCCTTGTTTGAATACAGATAGAAGCTGGAGTTGCGGTTGCCGCCCCTGTCCAACGGTAGCAGCTTAAGCGAGCCATCTTTCAGTTCCCGCTCGATCATGTGCCGTGGCAACCACGCAAAGCCCAGGCCGCTGCTGACAAACGTGGCAGCAGTAGCAAGGCTACCGACAGTCCAGCGTTGTTCGGCGCCGAGCCAGCCGACATCCCGTGGCTGTTGGCGCCCAGAGTCGCGGATGACCACTTGCATCTGGGTCTCCAGATCCTGAAAGCTCAGTTCGCGATTGAGCCGATGCAGCGGGTGATCGGGATGGGCGACGGCCACAAACTCGACGTCGCTCAGTTCCGCACCAAGGTAACCGGGAATGCTCAGGCCGGTAATGGCCAGATCGGCCACACCCTCAAGCAACACTTCCTCGACACCCGACAACACTTCCTCGCGCAGACGCACGCGGCAGCCACGACTCTGCGGCATGAACGCAGTCAGCGCCCTCACGATGCGTGCGCTCGGATAGGCCGCATCGACCACCAGTCGCACCTCAGCTTCCCAGCCTTGCTCCATGTGGTGGGCAAGGTCTTCCAATTGGCTGGCCTGTTTCACCAGTTGCCGCGAGCGGCGCAGCAACACGCCACCGGCTTCGGTCAGCACGGCTTTACGTCCGTCGATGCGCAGCAACGGTACGCCGAGCTGGTCCTGCATGCGGGCGACGGTGTAGCTCACCGACGATTGCGAACGGTGCAGGGCCTCGGCGGCCTGGGCGAATCCGCCGTGGTCGACCACGGCCTGCAATGTTCGCCATTGATCAAGGGTCACGCGGGGCGCTTTCATCAATAGCTCCTCTTGTCCTAAGCTGGCCGTCCCTCATGGAGATTGCCGAATGAAAAAATTCTGTTGTGTGTTGCTGGCGCTGCTGCCGATGTCGGCGTTTGCTTATCCGATCGACGTGGTCAAGGATCTCAACGGACTGAAGATCGACTACGTGACCTTCGACACCGACAATGACATCGGCTCGATCCGGGTGGTCAACTACGGGGATGTCGATGCAGTCTGCAAAGCCGTGTTCACCAACGGCCCGGAAGCACCGCGCACACGCACCATCGAAGTGGCGGCCGGCAAGCATAAAAACGCTACGGCCAAGTTCACCCGAGAAATCATCAAGCTGCGGATCAAGCTGACTTGCACCCCGAAGTAGCACCGTTCTCCTGTAGGAGTGAGCCTGCTCGCGATAGCGGTGTTCCAGATAAATAGATGTCGCCTGACACACCGCTATCGCGAGCAGGCTCACTCCTGCAAAGGCATGCTTCAGCTTATAAACGAATTTATCGATGCTTTATAGCAATTATTTGCGCTTTTTCATCGAATCGACTCTGTCTAATCTCCACTCCATCGACCTACAACATTCTCGGATGGAGGCTACACAACATGTCCCGCGTTCTGATCATCGAAAGCAGCGCCCGCCAGCAAGACTCGGTGTCCCGCCAGTTGACCCAGACCTTCATCAAACAGTGGAAAGCAGCACACCCTGCCGATCAGATCACCGTACGTGACCTCGCCGTGAACCCGGTGCCGCACTTGGACATCAATCTGTTGGGTGGCTGGATGAAGCCCGCCGAGCAGCGCAACGACAGCGAACAGGCGTCGCTGGATCGCTCCAATGAATTGACTGACGAACTGCTGGCCGCCGATGTATTGGTGATGGCCGCACCGATGTACAACTTCGCGATCCCGAGCACCCTCAAGGCCTGGCTCGACCATGTGCTGCGTGCCGGCGTGACCTTCAAATACACCGAAACCGGCCCGCAAGGCCTGCTCAGCGGCAAGCGTGCCTACGTGCTGACGGCCCGCGGCGGCATCTACGCCGGCGGCCCGGCGGACCATCAGGAACCGTACTTGCGCCAGGTGATGGGTTTCATCGGCATCCACGACGTGACTTTTATTCACGCCGAAGGCATGAACCTGGGTGGCGACTTCCAGGAAAAAGGCTTGAACCAGGCCAACGCCAAACTGGCCTCGGTCGCTTGATATGTTAATCGCCAGATAATCGCTGGATGTTCTAGTGACCTGGCGCAACCCCTTCAAGGCTCTACGCGCATCGAACCTCCCTTTGCACTTTTTGCTCCTGAGTGCTGTAGCCCGATTGAACGCATTAGCGAGATCGGGCTTTTTTTTGCCTGGGATTTGTGTTGGTTCCAGAAAGTAAAAACCGCTATCGTCGCCGCCATTCGAAACAGAGGCGATCATGGGCTATCTACTTTTTGTCACGCTGATCCAGGCGTTTTCCTTCAGTCTGATCGGCGAATACCTTGCCGGTCATGTCGACAGCTACTTCGCGGTGCTGGTACGTGTGCTGCTAGCCGGGCTGGTCTTCATCCCGCTGACCCGCTGGCGTTCGGTGGAACCGGCGTTCATGCGCGGCATGCTGTTGATCGGCGCGTTGCAGTTCGGCGTGACCTACGTCTGCCTGTACCTGAGCTTCCGTGTGCTGACGGTGCCGGAGGTGTTGCTGTTCACCATCCTCACGCCATTGCACGTAACCCTGATCGAAGATGCGCTCAACCGCCGCTTCAACCCGTGGGCACTGATCGCCGCATTGGTGGCGGTAGGCGGCGCAGCGGTGATTCGCTTCGACCGGATCAACCCGGACTTCTTCATGGGCTTCCTGCTGCTGCAACTGGCCAACTTCACCTACGCCGCCGGGCAGGTGTTGTACAAACATCTGGTGGCGAAACACCCGAGCGATCTGCCGCATTATCGCCGCTTTGGCTACTTCTACCTCGGCGCACTGGCGGTGGTGCTGCCGGCATTCCTGCTGTTCGGCAAAGCCAACTTCCTGCCCGAAGCGCCGCTGCAATGGGGCGTGCTGCTGTTCCTCGGTCTGGTCTCGACGGCGCTGGGCCTGTATTGGTGGAACAAAGGCGCGTGCATGGTCAACGGTGGCACGCTGGCGGTGATGAACAACCTGCATGTACCGGTGGGGTTGCTGCTGAACTTGCTGATCTGGAATCAGGATGAGGAACTTGGACGGTTGTTCTTCGGCGGGAGCGTGATTCTGGCGGCGGTGTGGATAAGCCGTTTGGGCATCCGCAGATCTCAAGCCGCCGCCTAACCCCTGTAGGAGTGAGCCTGCTCGCGATAGCGGTGGGTCAGTCATCATTGATTTGTCTGACCCACCGCTATCGCGAGCAGGCTCACTCCTACAGTAGATCGGTGGTTTTACATGAGATGTTTTTGCGGCTCTGGAATGCTGGCCGCGCCGAGCACCGCCGGCAGCATTCCCACACGCAAATCCCCGCCACTCGGCTGCTGATACAGGCTCAAACCAAACTCCGGCAACACCGCCAGCAGGTAATCGAAAATATCCCCCTGAATCCGCTCGTAATCGGCCCACACCGTGGTGCTGGTGAAGCAGTAGATTTCCAGCGGAATGCCCTGCGCCGTGGTTTGCATCTGGCGCACCATGCAGGTCATGTTCGGTTGCACCTCCGGGTGACTCTTCAAATACGCCAAGGCATAAGCGCGAAAGGTGCCGATATTGGTCATCCGCCGACGGTTGGCCGACATCGCCGCCACATTGCCCTGTGCTTCGTTCCAAGCCTTGAGTTCGGCTTTCTTGCGGCTCATGTAGCCGGTCAGCAGATGCACCTGGCTCAGTTTCTCTTCTTCATCGTCACGGATGAAACGCACGCCGCTGGCGTCGATGAACAGACTGCGCTTGATCCGCCGCCCGCCGGACTGCTGCATGCCGCGCCAGTTTCGGAACGACTCGGACATCAGCCGCCAGGTCGGGATCGACACAATCGTCTTGTCGAAATTCTGCACCTTGACCGTGTGCAGGGTGATGTCGACCACGTCGCCATCGGCGCCGACTTGCGGCATCTCGATCCAGTCGCCGACGCGCAGCATGTCGTTGCTGGTCAATTGCACACTGGCGACGAACGACAGAAGGGTGTCCTTGTAGACCAACAGAATCACCGCCGACATCGCACCCAGACCCGACAGCAGCAACAGCGGTGAACGGTCGATCAGCGTGGCGACGATGATGATTGCGCCAAAAACGTACAAGACCATTTTCGCCAGTTGCACGTAACCCTTGATCGAGCGGGTGCGGGCGTGTTCAGTACGGGCGTAGATGTCGAGCAAGGCATTGAGCAGGGCGCTGATCGACAGCAACAGGAACAGGATGGTGAACGACAGCGCGACGTTGCCAAGGAACGTCATCGCGGTTTTGCTCAGCTCCGGCACCAGATGCAGGCCGAACTGGATCACCAGTGACGGCGTCATCTGCGCCAGACGCTGGAACACCTTGTTGTGGCGAAAGTCGTTGAGCCAGTGCAGTGCCGGTTGGCGACCGAGCATGCGGCTGGCGTGCAGGATCAGATAACGCGCCACTCGTCCGAGCACCAGCGCGAGCACTAAAAGCAGGATCAGCGCCAGGCCGGATTGCAGAAACGGATGCTGTTCGAGGGTGCCCCATAGGTCTTGGGCTTTGAGCCAGAGCTGTTTGAAATCCATAAGAGAAACGATTCTTCTATAAGACGCGATGGGCGATTAGAGCATTTAAGACGCTGCGTATTACCGTAAGAGACAAATCGAGCAACAAAAAAGCCACTGATTAGCACCGTTTGTATAAAGAAACTCGGCCTGAGCGCTCGAAACCGGTAATCTATGCAGCTGTTTTTTTGCATATCTTCGAGGTAGCACCCGTGTTTTCCCAATTCGCCCTGCACGAACGCCTGCTCAAAGCTGTGGCCGAGCTGAAATTTGTCGAGCCAACGCCTGTGCAAGCAGCGGCCATTCCGCTGGCGCTTCAGGGGCGTGACCTGCGGGTGACGGCGCAAACCGGTAGCGGCAAGACTGCTGCTTTCGTCCTGCCAATCCTCAACCGCCTGATTGGCCCGGCCAAGGTTCGCGTCAGCATCAAGACCCTGATCCTGCTGCCGACCCGTGAACTGGCTCAGCAAACGCTGAAAGAAGTTGAACGCTTCTCGCAGTTCACCTTCATCAAATCCGGCCTGATCACCGGCGGTGAAGATTTCAAGGTGCAAGCGGCGATGCTGCGCAAGGTGCCGGACATCCTCATCGGCACCCCGGGCCGGATGATCGAGCAACTCAACGCTGGCAACCTCGACTTGAAAGAAGTTGAAGTGCTGGTGCTCGACGAAGCCGACCGTATGCTCGACATGGGTTTCGCCGAAGACGTGCAACGTCTGGTCGACGAATGCCCGAACCGTCAGCAGACCATGCTGTTCTCCGCCACCACCGGCGGCTCCGGTCTGCGCGAGATGATCGGCAAAGTGCTGAACAACCCTGAGCACTTGCAGCTCAACGCGGTCAGCCAGTTGAACTCGACCACTCGTCAGCAGATCATCACCGCCGACCACAACCAGCACAAAGAACAAATCGTGAACTGGCTGCTGGCCAACGAGACCTATCAGAAGGCCATCGTTTTCACCAACACCCGCGCCATGGCCGACCGCATCTACGGCCGCCTTGTGGCTCAGGAATACAAGGCGTTCGTGCTGCACGGCGAGAAAGACCAGAAGGATCGCAAACTGGCGATCGATCGTCTGAAGCAGGGCGGCGTGAAGATTCTGGTGGCCACCGATGTGGCGGCCCGCGGTCTGGACGTTGATGGCCTGGACCTGGTGATCAACTTCGACATGCCACGCAGCGGCGACGAGTACGTGCACCGCATCGGCCGCACCGGTCGTGCCGGTAACGACGGTCTGGCGATCTCGCTGATCTGCCACGGCGACTGGAACCTGATGTCGAGCATCGAGCGCTACCTGAAGCAGAGCTTCGAGCGCCGCACCATCAAGGAAGTCAAAGGCACCTACGGCGGACCGAAAAAGGTCAAGGCCTCGGGCAAAGCCGTCGGCGTGAAGAAGAAAAAGACCGACGCCAAGGGCGACAAGAAGAAAACCGCCGCCAAGACGCCGACCAAGCGCAAGAGCGTCAACCGTCCGAAGCCGGATTCTCTGGTGAGCAGCGACGGCATGGCGCCGCTCAAGCGCCGCAAGCCGGCAGAGCCTGCGGCTGAGTAAGTCGTTTCAGGCGCACATAAAAAACCCGGACAGTGTCCGGGTTTTTTTTCGTCCATCAGTTGCCTAACTGGCCACTGGTGTCGGCGTCAAAGCGCCGCTTGGCTTGATCCGCTGCCGGTTTCAGTGCGGCGAGCAGTGTTGCTTCGCTGTACAACCGCGTGGTCGCCAGTTCTTTCGGTGTCGGCTCGATCGGGATCAGCACGTCTTCACCGTCGGCATGCAGCCAGATCGCGACAACGTGCAGGGCCGAGACAAACAGCACGCGCAGCTCAACGGTTTTACCCTGCAATTGCGGCGCTTGTTCTGCCAGTTTCAGCGCACCCACCGTAGCAGCGGCGTGATCGCCGTGGTTCAGCGAGGCAAACTCGACATGCCCGCGAACCTCGGCCAATTGTGCATCGGCAATCGTCACGCCATCGGCGAACACCAGGTAATGCCAGTCGCCGAGGCGGGCATCTTTCAGGCCTTTGCCGTGGCTCAGGTCCTCCAGATTCAGCGAGTAGCCACGGTACGCCTCGCTGAGGCTGATTTTTGCAGGTAGCGCATTGGCGAACTGGCGATTGGCGCCAAAGCCTTGGGTTTGCAGTGCCGCTTGCAGCGCCGGGCGCAAGGTCTGTACGCCGTTGGAAGGCGCCTTTGGATAAGTCAGTTGCATGATGTCGCCCTCCTAGTTTTTCACGGTGAAGTAAGTGTGGGTCCAGTTGCCGCCGCCGTTGTAGGCGCGGGGGAACGCGTTCAGCGCACGGGTCGAATATCCGTAGATCGAGTCCGCGACCAACACGTAATCGCCATTGGTGCCGTAGATCGTCAGAAAATGCGCGCCGCCACCGTACCAGGCGCAGCGCAAGCCGACCGGGCGGCCCATGCTGATCTGGTTCTGAATGGCCGACATCTGCAGCGAACCCTGATTCATGCCGTTGTAGCTACGGGTGGTTTGCAGCGCCGAATCCAGATAGCCGTAGACGTTGCACGGTCCCGGCTGATTGCAGCAATTGCGGTCGAGCTGAGTGCTGGCCACGCCGCACTGCGTCCAGTTTCCGGTGCCGTAATAGTTGCCGACCGAGGCGGACACGGCGGCCCAGCACCAGTTGGTCTGAGTCTGCTTCTGCATGTTGAAGTTGAGGCTGCCGGCGGCGAGGGCGCTGATTTGTTCAGTGGCTTCGACTTCGGCGAGTTGCGGGTCGAGCAGGTGACCGGCCAGGCACCTTGGCAGTGATTCGCCGGTGAATTGTGTTGCTGCTGTGGTTAACATTTTTCAATCCTCCATGAGTGAAAACAAGCGTCCAGCTTGTATGGGTGTTGCGGTGTTGCCGAGCGATCGGTGTTCACGGGTTGCCATTTCATATGGCGGATTCCGATCTCGTTGCTCGATGTAACCGTAGATGCGGATATGCGTTAATGCAAATAAATAAATGCATAAATGCATTTTCAAGGGCGAAAGATCGCAGCCTTCGGCAGTTCCTACAGGGTTCGGTGCAGGCGCTGCCGAAGGCTGCGATCTTTCGCTTTTAGCTTTCCGCTTTTTTCTCCGCCGTGCCCAACTCTTTCAACCGCTGATCAATCAACTGGCATTTGTCCGGCAGATCCGCACTGGCCGTGCCCAGATCCATCTTCTGCAACTCGGCGTTGATCTCCTTGGCCTTGGCCGGATTCTGTTCGGTGAGCTTGGCGACTTCCTTGGCCAGCTGTTCGCGTTTGGCGGTGGCTTCTTCCGGCGTACAGGCCCAGACGGGCAGGGCGCAGGCGAGGGTGGCGGCGAGAGTGAGCTTGATCAGGGTTTTCATCGGGGTAGGCCTCAGTTCCGGTTAAGGCGGGTTAATCGGTTGAGGGGCCACGGTCAGGAAAAGTTCAGTGCCACGTGCCTGCCGACACACGAGCGAACGATCAACGTGGCGATTTTGCTCAAGAAAATCAAAATCATGTTGCTGCGTCGTTATCAGAGCTATTTCGCAAACAGGCAAATAATCAACTTATTGACGTCAGGATGATGGCAATCTACCATTGCGCCATCAAATTGACATCGGCGTGTGATTTCGAGGGATCGGAAAAGCTTATTGCGGCTGCCCTGCAAATATTTTCGCAACGCTCTCAGTGTTCTGAATGCAGCGCACATTTATCTCCTTTCGATGCTCGCACTCTCCCGGCGTTTTCTGACCGGGCGGAAATCGCTTTGTCTGTCGATTGCCTCGCTTCACCTTGCCCGTTGCATAGAGATCTTCAACATGGATGTTCGTCAGTTCGCCTTGCTTGCTCGTCAACCTTCTGCTGCCTTGAAAACCCGCGAGTGTTTCCTGGGCATGCCGAAACGCGGCCTGGCGTTCCTGTTGGCAAACGTGATGTTCTGGCAACCGATGTGGGCGCAGGCCGACGGCATTGTGGTGGCCAACCCCAATACCTCGCTGGATCGCGCCGGCAACGGCGTGCCGATCATCAATATCGCCACACCCAATGGCAGCGGGCTGTCGCACAACCAGTTCCATGATTACAACGTCGGTGCGCAGGGCATCATTCTCAATAACGGATCGACTCAGACCACCGCCACGCAATTGGGTGGCCATATCATCGGCAACCCGAACCTGAAAAACAGCGGTTCGGCGCAAGCGATCCTCAACGAAGTCATCAGCGGCAACCCGAGCCAGTTGCGCGGTTACACCGAGGTGGCGGGGCAGTCGGCGCGGGTGATCGTCGCCAACCCGTATGGCATTACCTGCAACGGTTGCGGTTTTATCAACTCGCCACGGGTGACCTTGACCACCGGTAAACCGGTGCTCGACAACGGTCGGCTGGATCGCTTTCAAGTTGATCAGGGCAGCGTCGCTATTGAAGGCGCGGGACTCAACGCGACCAACGTTGACCGTTTCGAAATCATCACCCGTAGCGCAAAGATCAACGCGCAACTGCAGGCGCAGAACCTGACGATTGTCGCCGGGCGCAACGACGTCAACGCACAAACCCTTAATGCCACGGCGCGGGCCGACGACGGCAGCAGCAAGCCGCAACTGGCGATCGATTCTTCGGCGCTGGGCGGCATGTACGCTGGGGCGATCAAACTGGTTGGCACCGAGGCTGGGGTCGGGGTGAAACTTGACGGCAAGCTGATTGCCAGCGGCGGCGATATCCAGCTCGACGCCAATGGACAACTGAGTCTGATCGACACCTCGGCCACCGGCTCGGTCAACGTCAAAGCCGCGAGCCTTGATGCACGCGGCCCGGTTTACGCCGGCACCGTGCTCAACATACAAACCCAGGGCAACCTGACCAACCGCCAGACCCTCGCGGCTCGCGACAGCATCAGCCTCAGCGCGGGTGGCCAACTGACCAACGCCGGCGCCATCGAAGCCGGCGTCAACGTCGACGGCAGCCGCAATGCCAGCGGCGACCTGAGCCTCACGGCACAGAACCTCGACAACACCGGCAACAGCCTCACCGCCAGCCGCAATCTGACCGTCAACACCGCGCAAACCCTGAGCAACCAGGGCGGCACGCTCAGCGGGCGAACCGCCGTCATTAGCGCCGGTACCCTGGACAACAGCGATGGTGGCAAGGTGCAGAGTAGCGCCCACCTGAAACTGAATGCCGGCCGGGTGAACAATGCGCGTGGGGTGATTCTCGCCGACACGCTCGACATCAACGCCCTGAGCCTCAACAACCGGGATGGTGTCGTCACCAGTGACAGCGATCTTCACCTGACCCTGGAGCAGTCGCTGGACAATCATTCGGGTGAAGTGTCCAGCGCCGGTGTTTCCCGAGTGGACGCAAACCGAGTGGACAACACGTCCGGCCTGATGACAGGTACCGATAAGTTGACCCTGACAGTGAAGAACGACCTGACCAACCATCTTGGCGTACTGGGTGCGGGAGGTGGTTTGCAGATCAATGCCGACAGCCTGGACAACAGCAACGCCGGCAAGATCCTCAGTGAGTCCGCCCTGGATTTACGGGTTAACAGAGTGTTGGACAACCGTAACAACGGGCTGATCAGCGCCGGCAATACGCTGCAACTGCAGGCCGTCGACGTTGACAACCGCGGTGGCAGTCTGACCGGTAAACAGCGGGTGGCCTTGACCAGCACCACGCTGGACAACCGTGGCGCCAGGCTCACGGCTGGCGGTGATCTGCAGTTGCGGGTCGACCAGTTGGACAACCGCCAGCAAGGCCTTGTCAATGCTCAGGGGGCACTCGATTTTCAGGGAACACTGCTCAACAATCAGCAAGGTGTACTGGGAGCCGTCGGCCCCTTGTACCTCAAAGTGAAAACACTGGATAACGCTGGCGGGCGGATTTCCAGCAGCGCCGATCTGACGGCGCACGCAGACCGTTTGAGTCAGCAATCCGGGAAGTTGATGGCGTTGGGTAATCTCAGCCTTTTCGGGACTTATCTGGATAATCAGTCAGGTGGTCTGATCGGGGCGACAAAAGCGCTGAAGCTCAATGTCGATGTGCTCGACAATCGGGGTGGCGAAATTTCTGCCGGCGCGAATATTGATGTGTCCGGCATCCAACTGGATAACAGTAACCAGGGCAAAGTCCTCGCGGGTTCGGATCTCGGGCTTCAGGTCGCGCGCGTCATCAACCAGGCTCAAGGGTTACTGCGTGGTAAAGGCGCCTTGCTCATCAAGGGCCAGCATCTGGATAACACCCAGGGTCAGCTTCTGGGACAGCAAAGTGTAAACATTGACCTGAGCGCTGAACTCGACAACACCCGAGGCAAGTTGGCCAGTGCCGGGTCGCTGGTACTCAATTCTGGCGCAGCACTGATTAATCAGGAGGGTGTGCTGACCTCCGAGTCTGGCGTGTCGATCAACAGTGCGAGTCTCGATAACCGTGCGGGTGAAATCAGTTCCCGGGCGAATGTGAAGCTGGTCACCGGCGATCTCGATAACACGCTGGGTGGTCGCTTGATCAGCAACGACCGACTGGACCTGGTGGCCGGACAGGTCAGCAATGGGCTGGACAGCCGCATCGCCAGCGATAACGCCTTGATCGCCAGTGTGACTGGGCTGGATCAGCAAGGTGGGCAGATGTTCAGCAAGCATTCGTTGAGTCTGGACCTCAATCAGGGCCGGTTGAACAATCAGGGGCTGATCAACGCCCCTTTGCTCGTGCTGAAAAACCTTGCGACGGTGGATAACCACACCGGTGAGATCTCCAGTGCCCAAGGGTTTACCCTCAACGCCGCGAGCCTGGATAACAGCAACGGCAAACTCATCAGCAATCAGGCTCTGACGTTACGGATCGAGCAGGCACTGGTGAATGCCAAAGGTCTGATTTCCGCTTCTGCCTTGAACCAGCACAGCGCGAGCCTGGACAACAGCGATGGCTTGTTGAGCAGCCGTGGTGAGCTGAATGTTGACGTTGATGATGAGTTTGTTAACCGCAACGGTTCGGTCGTTGGCGATGGTTACACACGACTGACAGCGCAGCAGCTCAATAATGACAACGGCAAAGTGTCCAGCAAGGACGACCTCACTGGGCGTTTTATTGGTGTTAGTAATCAGAGCGGTTCGTTGACCGCCTTGGGCATGCTCAAGCTGGATGCGGGTACTTTGCACAACCAGAAGGCAGGCCTGTTGGGTGGGGTTGCCGGTGGCGTCCTGAACATTGGTGCGCTGGACAACCGGGGCGGGGAAATTACCAGCAACGGCTCCCTCGAACTGACGGGGCAGACGCTGGACAACAGCGACTCAGGCCAGATATCCGCCTCGGGCTGGCTGCACCTGACGGTAGATGAAGTGCTCAACCGCAACAAAGGTCACATGTCAGCACAGACAGGGCTGAGCCTGTTGGGTACTACGTTGACCAATACCGGTGGCAGCTTGAGTAGCCAGCAGAATCTCGATGTGCAACTTCTCGGCAATCTTGATAACGGACAGGGAGAACTGAGCAGCGAAGGACTGTTGACGGTGAGCGCGGCCAGCCTGAGTAACCGACTCGGCATCCTGACCAGCGCTCGTAATCTGGCAGTCAGTACATCGCTGGGGCTGGACAATCAGGCCGGCGAGATTGTGACCGACGGCGCCTTGAAGTTGCAGGCGGGTCGCGTCGATAACAGTCATGACGGCACGCTCAGCAGCAAGGCTGCGATGGTGATTGGCACTGGCGATTTCAACAACAGCAATGCAGGCAACGTCAGTAGTACCTCAACGCTCGATATTCGCGCAGAGCAACTGAGCAATAACGCGGGTGGACGCATCACCAGCAGCGGTGACTTGAATGTCAATGCCAGCGGCCTCGATCAGCAAGGGGGCAAGCTGTTCAGTGAAGCATCGGTCACTCTGGATCTGAACGGTGGTCAACTGGATAACCGCCGCGGGCTGATCAACGGCCCATTGCTCATGTTGAAAAATCTGAAAGCTGTCGATAACCGCGACGGTGAGATTTCCAGTGTGCAGGGTTTTGCTCTGAATGCTGAAAGCCTGGACAACGACAACGGCAAGATCCTCAGCCAGCAAGGTCTGATCTTGCGCATTGAGCAGGTGGTGAACAACGCCAAAGGGCTGATCGCAGCTCAGTCGTTGAGCGGGCATGCGGCCATGCTGGACAACGAGGGTGGTACGCTTTCCAGTCGCAGCGACTTGACGCTGGGTGTTGATGGATTACTCATCAATCGCAGCAAAGGGCTGATCACTGCTGACGGCAACCTCACCCTTATGAGTAACGGTCTGGACAACCAGCAAGGGACGTTGCTGGGCACTGCCATCGGCATCGATCTGGGCAGTGTGGCTGCCGATCTGAACAACGCGGCAGGTTTGATCACGACGACGGGCAAGCTGAGCATCAAGCACCTGCGTGACCTCAATAACCAGGGCGGAGAAATCTCCAGCAGTCAAAATCTGCAGTTGGGTGCACGAGTCCTCGATAACGGCAGCGGTAAACTGATCAGCAGTGACACCCTTCAACTGACAGCTGACAGTCTGATCAACCAGGGAGGCCTGTTATCGGGATGGCGGGGTCTTGGCGTTGCTGCAGATGACTTGGATAACCGTAACAACGGCACGCTCTCCAGTCGCGATGGCAATGTTGATGTGCAGGTCGCCAATGCTCTGCTCAACAGTGCCGGGGGCGCGCTGGTCAGCCACCAGGCGCTGACGGTTGCAGCCAACACTCTCGACAATCGGGACAAGGGCATTGTGTCGAGTGGCGCAGGGCAGGTCCTCACGATCGGCGCAGCGCTGCGCAATGGCCAAGGCGGCCTGATCAACAGTGCGACGACACTGAGCCTGCAGTCCCAGGCCGTGGATAACGTCGGCGGGACGATCGGCGCTGGTGGGGCGATTGATATCACCACTGCAACGCTGGATAACACCTCCGGAACCTTGATCGGCAAGGATGCGCTGACCCTGAGTCTGCTTGGGGTGTTGACCAATACCCAAGGCAAATTGGCCAGCGCAGGCGACTTGCTGATCCGTGGGGCCAGTCAAGTCGACAATCAGGGAGGGCAACTGGCAAGCCAGAACTTGTTGACCCTGTTGACCGGCGGCCTGGACAACCGTAATCGAGGCACTGTTGCTGCCGCACAGGCGCTGGATATCCGCGCCGACGGTGGTGTGCAGAACGGTAATGGGGGGCTGATTTACAGCCAGAAGGCCGGTTTGCAACTCAAGGCGGCCAGTCTTGAGAACGCCGACGGCGCGGTGCAGAGCGAAAAGGGTCTTGTGCTCGATGTGAGCGGGAACCTCGACAACCAGCGCGGCAAGATCATTGCCCAGTCGGGCGATGTCACCCTGGGCGCCACCTCCGTGGATAACCGTGGAGGGACGCTCGCCAGTCTTGCTGGCACTCTTGAAGTACAGACCACAGGCGCCCTGCGCAATGGTTACGACCTGAGTCAGAACCGCCAGGGCGGCATCATTCAGGCGCAACGCCTGAGTTTCACCAGCGCCAGTCTGGATAACAACGGTGGCCGCGTTTCCGCGCAGAATAATGACATCTCCATCACCACTGGCAATTTCGACAACCGTAACGGTGGGCTTTATGGTCAGGGCGCTGTTCGCATTTCGGCCAACGATTTCCTCAATACCGGCCAGGTAGCAGGCCGGCAAGTCGATTTCAGCCTGACCGGCGCGCTGGATAATCGTCTTGGTGTTATCGAAAGCGATGGCCAGTTGAAGGTCAGTGCCGCGAGCCTGAACAACCAGGGCGGACAATTGCGGGCGTTGGGTAAAACAGGCAAAACCGAGTTCCAGATTGGTGGGCTTTTCGACAACCGCAATGGTCGTCTCGAAACTGCGAACTATGACCTGACACTCAATGCCGGCAACTTCCAGAATGCGGGCGGCCATGTATTGCACGCGGGAACCGGTACATTTGATATCAGCATGGCCAACCTCACGCAGGCGGGCGGTGATCTGCTCACCCGTGGTGGCCTGACACTGGCTGCCGACAGCTGGACCAACAGTGGCGTGATCCAGGCCGGGCGTCTGACGGTCAACGTCAACACGCTCAATCAGACAGCGGGTGGTCAACTGCTGGCCTCCGACAGCTTTATCGGCAGTGGTGGAAACTGGAACAACGATGGGCTCATTGCCAGTGATGGCAGCCTTGGATTGACCCTTGGCGGCATGTACAGCGGCAACGGTCGAGCCAGTAGCAAGGGCACTTTTGCCCTCGGTGCCGGGCAAGTGAATCTGACTGCAGCTGCCAGTCTTGCCGGCGGGGACGCCACCACACTCAGCGTCGGTGGAGTGCTCGGTAATCAGGGTCGAATCAGTTCGGCGGGTGGGCTGACCATCAATGCAGGCGGGGTGAACAACTACGGCACCGTGGCCAGCAATCAGAACTTGCGGCTCAATGCCGGCAACGTTTTAAACGATCACGGGTTGCTGTTCAGTGGCACAGCCATGTCCCTGCTGACCAATGATCTGGTCAATAAATATGGCGACGTCTACAGCATGGATAACCTGACTGTCGCCAGGGACGACGCCGGTAACTGGGCCAATCGCCTGGAAAACATTTCTGGAAATATCCAGAGTTCGGGCGACATGTTGCTAAGGGCCTCCACCCTGGAGAACCGCAAGGATTTCTTCAAGGTGACTTCCCAACTGACTTCAGGGGCGATCGGCCTGCGCCAGACTGGCAATCAGTCCGGCCATATGGTTTTGATGGAGAACTACGAAACCAAGGTCGAAGCCGACTCGGCCGCGGCCAATATCTCTGCGGGTCGCAATCTCGACATCTCGGGTGGGAACCTGACCAACTCGGCATCGGTGATCACCGCCGGTGCGAACCTGACCGCCAATCTTTCCAACTTCACCAACGCCGGCGCGACGCTGGGAACTTACTCCACACTCAAGTCCTTTGCGCTGCCGGAGGTCCGCAAAGACAAGGCAATCATCCAGCTGTGGCGCTCGTTCATGGAATACAACGCGGTCAATGATCCTTCCTACAAAGGGCCGGTTGGCAAGCAATTGGCAGCGTTTCGCTCTTGGGATGTGAACTGGAACGAGTCAGTGGTGACACCTAGAGTGTCTGTCGCAACCGGGGGGAGCCAACACACAAATATCTATTTCGGCTGGAAACATTACACAAGCTCGAGTGGCCCGGAACAATTCCGCAATTATTCGCCAGCGCCGGCCTATAACAAGGCCAACCCGGCGCCGCTCCCGGCGGCGGTGCAGAACGTCGCGTTCTTCGACACCAAGACCATCACCGGCCCTGGTGTGGCAGGTGATGCTACCGCCGTCGTTCAGGCGGGCGGCAGTCTGACAATCAATGCCACGAAAAACCTGACCAACAGCGTCGAACGAGCAGGCCAGCCGGTTTCTCTGAAGAACGGCCGTACGTATGAATCCACCCTGCCTGGCGCTCCGTCGGTAACGGTCATTAACGTACAGTCCCATTTGCCACCGGATCTGGCACAGCAACAAGTCAACCCGTTAACTCTCTCGGGATTCACCTTGCCGCAAGGCCAGAACGGTCTGTTTCGCCTGAGCGGCCAAACGTCGACGGTGGCGGGTAACACCGGACCGGATTTGCGCATGGGCAGCGCGACGATCAGCGTTGGTAAACACGAACAAGGATTTCCCGCCAGACCGGTGACTGCGATCAAGGCAGTGGATGCCGCTTCAACTGCGGCAAGCAGCCTTACGATTGCTCGGGTCGGCCAAGGCTTCGATGTCGACGCCGCCGCCTCAAAACTCAGCGCGGCAATGACCGACAACAGCGTTACTCAGACAGCCATTCCCAAGCGTTCGATGACAGCCGCCGATTCGCCTTTCAGGGCGCAGAACCTGACCCGGGTGCAAGGTTTGCCAGATACCAGTGTGCGCAGCAATCCGCACAAATACCTGATTGAAACCAATCCGGTGCTGACAGACCTCAAGCAGTTCATGAGCTCGGATTACTTGCTGGCCAATCTCGGCTACGACCCTGATATCAGCGCCAAACGTCTGGGCGACGGTCTGTACGAGCAGCGATTGATTCAGCAAGCCGTTGTCGCCCGCACCGGGCAACGCTTTATCGATGGCCAGACATCGGACGAGAAACTGTTCAAATACTTGATGGACAACGCCATCAAGAGCAAGGATCAACTCAATCTGGCACTGGGCGTCAGCCTGTCGGCCGAACAGGTGACAGCGCTGACCCATGACATCGTGTGGTTAGAAAAGCATGAGTTGAACGGAGAGTCCGTGCTTGTCCCTGTGCTTTATCTGGCACAGGCCAACAATCGGCTGGCACCCAATGGTGCATTGATTGCCGGTAACGACATCAACTTGATTGCCGGACAGGATCTGAACAACGTCGGCACGTTGCAGGCAACCAACAACCTTTCGGCCATTGCGGGGAACAACCTGGTCAACAGTGGACTGATTGAGGCGGGCAATCGTCTGGATCTGCTGGCGACAAATGATCTGATCAATGCTGCAGGCGGGATCATTTCCGGTCGCGATGTCAGCATCACCGCCACCCAGGGTGATCTGATCAACGAACGCAACGTCATCCAGAGCCAGACCACCTTCGGCGGCACGACGCTGCAACGCAGCTATCTCGATACCGCCGCCAGAATAGAAGCGGCAAACAATCTGAGCCTGACTGCGGGAAGAGATGTCAGCAACCTCGGTAGCGAGATCAAGAGCATTGGCGATACGACGATCAAGGCTGGGCGTGACGTCAATATCACGGCCCTTGAGCAGCATGACGGTCTGAGTATCGGATCGCATTCGCGCACCAGCACGGTGGTGCAGAACGGTGCAGTCGTGGACGTGGGAGGTAATCTGAAAGTCAATGCCGGTCGTGATATCACCGCCATTGCAAGCCAGATAGCTGCCCAACGCGACATTACGATGGCGGCCACCGGTGACTTGACCCTTTCCTCGGCAGCGAACGAGCAGCACACCTACAACAAGAGCAAAAAGGTCACCACTTCAACGGACAAAATCACCCAGATTTCCACGACGGTGCAAAGTGGCGGCAATGTTTCCCTGAGCGCCGGTAATAACATGGAAATTGTCGCCAGCCGGATTGAAGGTGCTGGTGACGTCGATATCGATGCCGGGCGGGATCTGCTCGTGACCTCGGCCAAGGACGAGGATGCTTCGTCCTACCTCAAGAAAAGCAAAGGCTCATCCGGTCGCCGCAAGACGACCCAGAAGGAAAGCTACGACAGCACCAATGTCGCCTCGGTGATCGAGGCCGGACGCAACCTGACCGTCAACGCCAGCCTGTCGGACAAGGGCGGTGTTTCTCTGGAGGGAGGGCACGATGTCACCGTGATCGGCAGTCAGCTGAAAGCCGGAAACAATCTGGTTCTGGGGGCGATGAACGATATCTCGGTGCTCTCGGCGACTGACGAACACAGTGATTTCAGCAAGACCACCAAGAAGGGATCTTTCGGTCTTTCCAAAAGTGGCAAAACTACGGTCAACAGCAGCACCACCCAGATCGCCAGCGAGTTGGAAGCGGGCAATGACATCGTTGTCGCCTCGGGTAAGGACTTTCTCTTGCAGGCCAGCACTGCAGCGGCGGGTAACGACGTTGAGTTCCGCTCTGGTCTGGTGGACGACACGGGTGACATCAATCTGATTTCGGCCAACGACACTGACTACAGCCGCAGTGAAGCCTACAAAAAGAAAACCGGTCTTTCGGTGTCGGGTGGTTTCCTGTCCCTTTCTTCAGCCAAAGAAGCGGGGCGGCAGGGGCAGGGCAGCACCAGTGTGGGCAGCATGGTGGTGGCGGGGCGAGACACGATTCTCAGTGCCGAGCGCGATATCAATGTACTGGGTAGCGGTATCGATGCAGGACGCCATGTCAACATGGACGCTGGTCGTGACGTCAACGTGATGGCTGCTTCCGATGAGCGTGCCGAGCAAGCATGGTCGAAGTCCAAGCGTGCGGGTATCGGCATTTCCAGCGATGACAACGGCGTTAGCATCTTTGCCGGTGCAGAGGGTCTTAAGGAAAAGAATCGTCTGGAACAGAAGACCGGTGCTGCCAGCCAGATCAGTGCGGGACAGGATCTGGCCATCAACGCCATGCGTGATATCAACCAGATCGGCTCGGATCTGCAAGCCAATAACGATATCGACCTGAATGCCGGGCGCAACATCAACATCGATGCCGGGCGCGAAACCCTGTTGGTAGAACAACAGCGCGAAAGCGAGCGCAACGGCCTGGGCGTTCGAATCGACCACAACTATGGTCAGACGAAAGACGCGGTCAACGGTGCGGGTAAAGGCGAGGACAATGTCAGCAAAGGCTCAAGTACCCTTAAAGCAGTGGACGGCATCAGTCAGTTCCTCTCCGGGCCGACAGCCGACGTCAAGTTCGGTAACAGCAAACAGAGCAGCAGTCAGCAAACCATCGAGCAGAGCAGCCGATCGTCGACGTTGAATGCAGGCAACGATCTGAACCTGAATGCCAAGAATGATGTAACGGTAAAAGGTTCGAAATTCCTGGCCGGACGCGACATCAACGTCGTCGGGCGTGACGTCACTTTCGATGTTGCCAAGGGCAGTGTCAGCCAGGACAGCACACAGCGTGAAAGCTGGGGCGGCATCCATGGCGGCACCAGTGGCGGCTTCAAGATCGGCATCGGTGGCAGCTACGGAGTTGCCACTGAAGACGGCTCGCATGGCACTTCTACGCCGACTCAACTGGGGGCTGGCCGGGATGTCAATCTGCAAGCTGACCACGATCTGAATCTGATCGGCACTCAAGTCACTGCTCGCCGTGATATCGAACTCAACGCCTTCAACGATCTCAATATCCGCTCGGCTCAGAACGACAGCAACAGCGAAAGCAACCGGCATAACGGTGGCGGTGAAGTGGGACTGGTCTTTGGTTCCGAGGGTGTTGGCGTCTACGCCAGTGTCAGCATGGGCAAAGGTAATCTGGAACGCGAGGGCGAGCGCCAGCAGGAGGCCTACCTCTACGCCGGAGACCGGCTGGGCTTCACCAGTGGCAAGGACACCAATATCGCCGGCGCCACGTTGCGTGGCGATGAGGTCAATGGTCGCGTGGGCGGGGATCTCAATGTCTCTTCGGTAGCCGACACTGGAAAGGTAAAAGGCAAAGAGTTCGATATCAGCGTCACCGCCACTATTGGTCCGGGTGCAGGTGTCAGTGGTTCGGTCGGGTACGGCCAGACGACAGGCAAGACCAACTGGATCGAACAGCAAACCACCATTACTGGCAAAAACAAGGTTGATATCCGCACCGAAAATCACACCCAACTGGACGGTGTGCTGATCGCTGCCGACAACGGCAATCTGAAACTGGATACCGGCACGCTGGGCTTTAGTGACATTGCCGGCTCGGATAAGGAACACGGCTACTACCTGAACGTCGGCGGTAGCTACACGGCGGGTAAAGGCAGTGGAGCCCAGGATGCCAGCCAGACAGGCAAAGGCAAGGAAGGCGAGAGCGGCTGGAGCGTCAGCGGCTGGAAGTACGACAAGGATCGCGAACAGATCGTACGAGGAACCGTCGGGGCCGGCGAAGTTGTGGTGCGTCAGGACGCCGAGACCGGTAAGGATTCGACTGTCGGGTTGAACCGTGATGTCGACAAGGGCTACGAAATAACCAAGGACAAGGAGTCACGTACAGATCTGTACGTGAGCAAATCCTCGCTTGAGGCTGTGGCGGATCCTTCCGGTACCTTGAAGGCCTGGGCAGAAAAAATAGAGAACTACGGCGACGCTACACAAGGTTCGTTTGAGGCTGCGCTCAGCCTGATTACCGGCCCGGTCAACGTGGTTGGCCAGGCCTGGACCAATCTTCAGGCACAGCGGGTATCGCTGGATGACGTACCTGCTTCGGCGCGCGAAAGGCTGGGTGACGATCTAGCCTTGGACATCGCCAAAAATCTGGTTCGAAATGGCAGGGATCCGGGCGATGTCAATAACCTGAAAAAGGAAGACATCGTTGCAATCAAAGAATACGCGAAGGTATTTGCCGCATTTTCTTCGGCGCAAGCGGCCTGCGAAGCGTCGGGAGAGTGTGCCAAGGGTGATAGCGCACCGAATAATTGGGATTCGGTTCATTACCGTGATACTGACAAAAAAAATCTACAGACTTGGTTGGGAAGCACGGCACCGGGTACTCCGGGGGCTGTGCTGTTATTGCGCGCTGACAAGTTGCAGACTTATCTGGACGGTCTCCCCAAAGAGCAGGCCCAGTTGCTGGCGTTGGGTATCCAGGCGGCCATGGGGCCGGCAAAAGCTGCTATCGGTCTTGCAGGCAATGTTCTGATCAACAAGTTGTTCGGCGACAAAATTGAGGCGATGAAAGATAACCTGGCTAAAACCCTGGCCAGTGAACTAAGCGGTGAGGCCAAGGACGGCCTGGTGGAAAACGATAACCGCCTCAAGAAAATGTTTGAGTTAGGTGCAAACTCTCGTGATGGCGGTGACGCCTATGTTCGAGGCGCTGCGACGCTACTGAACATTGCCTTGGGCACCGCAACCAACATGGCAGGTAGCGTCACGGGCAAGGTCTTCAGTGTCGTCGGTGGCAAAGGGACTACCGGCGGGAAAGTCTCTGATCCAATTACGATCGATTCGAAGCATCCTGACTGGGCAAAAGAGTTTGGTGATACGCCGGGCAAAGGATGGGTAGACGGGCCGACGAGCAAACCACCTGTAGCTTCTGGGCATGGCGACGGGGCGAAGCCTCATGTCGAGGCCGTGGTGAAGGTCGAGACTGCCAAATCTGTCAAAGGCAGTCATGAATATGAACTGCTTAACAACCCTGCTGCCAGAAGCCCCAACACCCGGTATGAGCTAGATAATGGCAATACCTTCACGACCAACAGTAAGGGTATGGTAGAAGAGCTGACGTTCACTCCGACCAAAGAGAAGGTGCCTCGGGATTCCAGGCAGACGGAGGCTGGTAAAGAAGGCCGTGACACTGACGTGGGCGGGCATGTTCAGGCGTGTAGCAATGGCGGGACATGCGATAAATACAATCTTTTTCCTCAGGACAAGAATTTCAACAATTCAGCCTACAAAGTGTTCTATGAAAACAGAGTGAAGGAAGCCCTTGATGATCCTGCCCGAACTGTAGGGCCTACTACGGTCAGGTTTGAGCGTGCTGATCCCGGCTCAGTGCGACCTGATTCGTTAGTATTGACGTACGTTATTGACGGTAAACCCAAAACCGTGACTTTTAAAAATGAACCTCATCAAATTCCGGAGGTAATAGAGTGATTACAGAAGACTTCGAACTCGTTAAGTCAATTTTTGAGCTGGTAGAGACCGGAATTGTTCACGGTTACGACGCCTTTCGATATAGCGTTGAGTGGGGGGGGAACTATATGGAGACCGACCTCGCTGTGGAAAAAAATGGCTCAGAAATTTGGGACGCTGAAACTGATTTCAATAACTCGAAAATCTATGCGCTTGTAGAAAAATTACACGAGAATGCGGTCGCTCGCGGCGAACCATGGACATCCTTTGTCCTGTCTTATCGCGAAGGCGAACAAGTCAAAACAAAGTTCAACTATTAAACGGTGATGCGTAGTCCAGGCATCCAGGATGCAGCGGGCGGTATTGCCGGCCGCTGCTTTTCCTTTGATTTGCTGATTATCTCTGGTTGCAGCAACTTGAAACCTTTTCCCCTTCATACCGATCATGATGCCGCACCCACTCCATGATCTCGTCTTCATTCCTGCCCTTGGGCGTCAGATCGAGGTAGTTGTAGGCGCCCACCAACATGTCCAGCCCACGGGCATACGTTGAGTAAGTGTGGAAAATCCCACCTTTATCATTCCGATAAAACACGGTCAGCCCCGGCATTTCTTCCTCGGCGCTGTCGGTTTTTTCGTAGTTGTACGTAGCCTTTCCTGCTTCGGCGTCTTTGGCCCGGCTGCACACGCCAAAGTCGTAATTGAAATCGCAACCTTCCGACGATACCCAGTCAAACTTCCAGCCCATACGCCGTTTAAAGTCCTGAAACTCGTTGAACGGTGCATGGGAAACAGCTACCACCGAAATATCATGATGCGCCAGATGCTGGTTGGCGCCGTCGATATGGTCGCTGAGAAACGAGCACCCTGGGCAGCCTTCCTCCCAATCCTTGGCGAACATGAAGTGGTAGACGACCAATTGGCTGTTCTTGCCGAACAGGTCAGCCAGTTTCAATTCGCCGTCCGGGCCTTGAAAGTGGTAGTCCTTGTCGATTCTCACCCAAGGCAATGCGCGACGTTCGGCGCTGAGGCGGTCGCGCTCCCTGGTGAAGGCTTTTTCGTGATCGAGGTGTTGCCTACGGGCGGCGAGCCATTCTTCGCGCGACACCACCGGATGATTCTCGACGTTCATGATGATTTCTCCTGCGGGGTTGAAACCGTCTGTTTCAGACTAGTCGTTTAACCGGCAGGGAATTCGACAGACCGCCGGTCGGTCGGGGCGAGAAATGCGGCTGAACGGCTGCGGCACGCTCGGGTCACAACCTTTGACAGCGCCATTAATTACGCGCACCGGAGGTTGAATCAGGATGACGACTTACAACTGGGATTTGATTGAGCGCTTGCTGCATGAAGTGCAGAACAGTGCAGGCAAAAGTTTCGCTCCTCGGAAATACGCGGAGGACTACGCGGCGGAGAAAGCCAGCGCGGGCGAGCCGATCGAGAATCTGGATGGCCTGAAAACGCTGGCCAGCGATTATGAAAGGTTGCTGCTCTTGCGTGGCTACATCGCACCGCGTCCAGATGAAGAGGGCGCCACAGGAAGCAATTTCGTGCTGACGCCGCGCGGTTCCAGCCTGCTGAGCCTGATCGACAGCAGCATTCCCGGCAACGATCATCCACGCCAAGTGCTGGATGAGCAGGAGGATGCGCTGGCTGAGGCGACGTTTGATGAAGTGGCTTCAAAGGCGCAGATTGCCTGAGTTCAAAGATATCCCCATGTGGGAGCGAGCCTGCTCGCGAATACGGTCTGTCAGTGACATTTGAAGTAACTGATGCACCGCATTCGCGAGCAGGCTCGCTCCCACATTGATCTTCGTTTTGTTCAGGTTTTTTGCGCCGCTTTGAGGCATTTGAGGTCGTTGAAGTCTTTACGCACGCCTTCGATCTTCTTCAACAACCGCTGACGTTGCTGCGGTGTACTCTCCGCCATCAAATCAACCGCCAGCGATCGTCCCTGCGCCTCGGTGTCAGCAAATGCCTTGCGGTAATCCGCCGTCCATAAACGCTCGCGATTGACCAGAAGTGTCTCGATTCGTTGTGGGAACTCCGGACTCTTGCGCTGAGCGACGGCTGCGCTGAACTGTTGCTGCCAATGGGCACGATTAGCGATCCACTGAGTGTTCTGGTCGCCCAGCGTCGTCGACCAGGCCATGACCCGCTGTTCTTGCGTGGTGCTCAACGGTCCCAGCCAATCGTTGAGGCGTTTGACCATGCGCGCACTGCGTTCGGCGATCTGCTGGGTCAGCGGCGGTTTCAGGTATTCCTGCTGGCGCTTGCGCAGATCCTTGGCAAATGCGTCGTTCATCTCGGCGACTTGTTTGTCATCCAGCCCTTGCAGCAACTCGATAGCGGACGGGGTGATCTCCCGCGCGGTTTCAGCAATGGCTTTTTTGGCTTCCTCGGTGCGCGCCGCAAGTGCGGCGTCAGTCACCTGGTTGGTCTCGACCATCGTTTGCAAGCGGTCGAGCCAGTCGAGATAGCCCGGCAATTGCGTGGTGCAGTGCCAACTCAGGTGTTCCTGAAGGCGTTCGTTGAACCAGCCTTTCTGCTCGCCGTTCATGTCCAGGTAGTCGCTGAGCGTCCACGGAATGATCACGTCGAGATTGCGATAGGCCAGGCCTACGCGGCTACAGGCGCCGAGGGCGAGGGTGAATATCAGCAGGGCAACAATGTGTTTGAACCAGCGAGACATGGGCGAATCCTTGCGATGGCCAGCCTTGGGGTCTGATTCTTATGTGAACGCAGAATGAACCCGGCAGTTCAGCCGATCAATAGAACGCGCGCTCGGCTTTGAGTGTGACGAGGCCGTCGCACTCGCTGTTGTGCCCGGAGTAGGCCGAGCAATCGCTGCCACTGAGGCTGGAATTGCTGTAGATCAGGTCGAGATTGACGCCCATGACCGGCCGGGAAAACTTCACCGACCAATCGTTGAAACTGCTGACATAACCACCGTCTACCGCCACCGGAGTGTTTAGTTGGTGAGTGGTGTACTTCATGCTCACGCCAATGCCGAAGGGTTGATTGCCGCGCAGATCGGCAAACAGCGTGTTGTTCTGTTTATCCGGATCGTTGCTCAAGGCAATGCCGAATCGGCTGCCGAGCAGGGTCAGACCACCGAACAACTCCTGGCTGTCGAGGGTGTCCACTTTGGGATAGCTGTAGTGGATCATCCCCACTTCGTAGCCGAGGGCTTGATCGAAGGGTTGTTTAAAACCGAAGTAGGAGTCGATTTCGAGGTTCTTGCCCGGCGTAATGCCCATGCTCGGCGCGTACTGGCCGACATACAGGCCACTGTCATGACTGAGGTCTAGTCCGCCATGAAACGAGCCGGTGGACGCCGGTTTGACCAGTCCTTGCGCCATGCTGCGGCTGGGCGTGGTGCCGAGTTTGAGGTCGAAGTCGCCCAGTTCACGCTGGAAAATCTGCGCGTGCGCAGTCGTGCAAGCCAGCAGGCCTACGAGCGATAAACAGGATGTTTTGCGCATGCGTCACTCCATTAACAGCGAGCGCAGGGCGGCAAGCCTGCTGAAACGCTTGATCTAGACGCGTGCAAGGATACCGGCGAATGCGCGGCATTGATGGCCGTTCGTCGATTTGCAAAGAATGGGTGAGTGATTTATTTAAAGCGGAGGGGGATTTTGCGGTGCCAGTCCAGGCGCTTCGAAGCTCAAAGCGCATATGGACGGGTGTATTACCGGGTGTTACTTCTTGCCCAGGCTGATCTGCTTGGACGGGCCGAACGTCTGGCCGCTGACGCCTTTGGCAATTTGCTGAATCTCGCCGCCGGACTTGAGGAACGCGGCGATCTGATCGTTGATCGATTCGCTGGTTTCAACGGCTGGAGCTGGCTTTGCTTTGCTGGTGGATGCTTTTACACGCATGGCGGCCATTAACCTGTAGAAAAGTAACTCGGCCAGGCATCGTACAGTAATAACTTGACAATTGCTTGGTAAATATCCCCGGGAATAACCAACCTCCATGGTGGATTATTCTCGATTCAATTTTCGAAATAACCGGCTAACCTGCTGTTTTAAATAAGATCATTTATATTTTTCGGTGCTGTGAGGGGCTGCCGCAATGCGTCACAGCGGACTGACGAGCGGCAACCGTCACGTGCGCGTCCACGGAAAATCAAGGCTTTGCGCCTATTTCGCTGAAGCCAGGAATCTGCCAGTCAACGCAGGGGGCAAAAACGGGTAGAATGCCGCCCACGCAATGAGGGTTCTGGAAAATGGCTTTAGTCGGGCGTTACAACAGTTTGCAAGTGGTTAAACACACTAACTTCGGTTTATATCTGGACGGCGGTGCTGACGGCGAGATTCTTTTGCCCAACCGTTATATCCCCAAAGATATTCCCAGCGAAGATGAAGACTGGCTCAATGTTTTTATTTATCTGGACAGCGAAGACAAACTTCTCGCCACCACTGAAAAACCAAAAGTTCAGGTCGGTGAATTTGCCAGTCTGAAAGTTGTTGAAGTCAACAGCATCGGGGTGTTCCTTGATTGGGGCCTGCCGAAGGATCTGTTGCTGCCGTATTCCGAAGAGAAACGTCAGATGACCGCCGGCGAGTACTGCGTGGTGCACGTCTACCTCGACAAGCACACCCGCCGTATCACCGCGACCGCACGTCTGGATCGTTACCTCGACAAAACCCCGGCCAACTACAGCCAGGGCCAGGAAGTTGACCTGCTGGTTGCCGAAGCCACCGACATGGGCTTCAAGGCGATCATCAACAACAAGCACTGGGGTTTGATCCACAAGAACGAAATCTTCAAGTTCATGCGCGCCGGCATGATCGAGAAAGGCTTCATCAAGGAAGTGCGCGCCGACGGCAAGATCAGCCTGAGCCTGCAACCGGTTGGTCAGGAAGCGGCCAGCAGCCTGAACTCGAAGATTCTCGCCAAGCTGCGCGAGAACGATGGCTCGCTGCCGGTCAGCGACAAGAGCGATCCGGCACTAATCAGCAGCCTTTTTGGTGTCAGCAAGGGCAACTTCAAGAAGGCCATCGGTTCGCTGTACAAGGAAGGCAAGATCGTCATTCACGCCGATCGCATTGAACTAACCTGAGCCTGGCGTGGCCCATCTTGTATGGGCTCACTTAAGGTCGGGTAAATGAAAAAATCGTTGATTGCCTATGTCGCCACCCTGGTGACGTTTCTTTTGCTCGACGGCGTCTGGCTCGGCCTGTTGATGGCGCCGACCTATCGCGAACTGCTCGGTCCGCTGATGCTTGAAAAACCGCTGCTGATTCCCGCAGCGGTTTTTTATTGCCTGTACGTTTTCGGGTGTGTGCTGTTGGTGGTGTTGCCGGCGCTGAGTTGGCAGCGCGCGGCGAAAATGGGTGCGTTGTTGGGGCTGGTGGCGTATGGCACCTATGACCTGACCAATTGGGCGACGTTGCGTGGGTGGTCGGCGCAAGTGTCTTTAATGGATTGGGCGTGGGGGACGTTTGCCACCGCTGTGGCTTGTACCATCGGGTTTTTGGTGGCTCGACGGTTTGGTGTTTCGAATCGTTGATTTGTGTTGCCTTGACCGGCCTCTTCGCTGGCTTGCCAGCGAATGACGGCGCAGCCGACAACCATTCACCGCTGACGTCTGCGATGAACTAAATGTCTTTTCCAGACGGCTTTTTCTGTCTGACTGATTGATAATCCTCGGCACGTTTTGACCATTGGATGGCTGCCATGTTGTGTGTGTTCGAGGTGTTGCGGTGATTGTCGAGCGGCGCAATGCCGACCGTTTTGCCTTGCAGGTGATGATTGGCCTGTGCCTGATATGGGGCGTGCAGCAGGTGATGATCAAATGGGCGGCGCCGGACATTGCGCCGGTGATGCAGGCGGCGGGGCGGTCAGGGATTTCCGCGTTGCTTGTAGGATTGCTCATCTGCTGGAAGGGCGGTTGGGATCAGGTCGGCAACACTTGGCGCGGCGGCTTGCTGGCCGGTGCATTGTTCGGTCTGGAGTTCTTCTTCATCAGCGAAGGCTTGCAACTGACCACCGCTGCGCACATGTCGGTGTTCCTCTATACGGCACCGATATTCACTGCGCTGGGCGTGCATTTTCTGTTGGCCAGCGAGCGTCTGCGGCCGTTGCAGTGGCTGGGGATTCTGCTCGCGTTTATTGGCATCGCGATTGCCTTTGCCGGCGGTGTGTCGTGGGACAACCTTGACCGGCGCATGTTGCTGGGCGATGCCTTTGGTGTGTTGGCTGGCGCCTGCTGGGGCGCGACCACCGTGGTGGTGCGCGCCTCGCGACTGTCGGAAGCGCCGGTGACGTTGACGCTGTTCTATCAGTTGATCGTCGGCTTCATCGGCCTGCTGTTGATCGCGCTGTTCAGCGGCCAGATCAGCCATGTAAATCTGACTACCGTGGCGGTGGCCAGCGTGCTGTTCCAGGGTTTGGTCGTGTCCTTCTTCAGTTACCTGGTGTGGTTCTGGTTATTGCGCCGTTATCTGGCGGCGAATCTCGCGGTGTTCTCGTTCATGACGCCGCTGTTCGGCGTCACTTTCGGCGTGTTGCTGCTCGGCGAGCAACTGAGCCTGAACTTCGTTATCGGTGCCGTGCTGGTGTTGCTCGGCATCACTTTTGTCAGCGCTGAACAGTGGGTGCGTCGGCGTTTGCGCAAAGCGCTGGGCCAGTAACAGTCGATTGCATCGCCAGCCCGCCGGCAATCAGCAAACCGCTGCCGGCGATCACCAGCGCGGGCTGCAAGCCCCCGCTGAAATGGCTGCTCAGCGCGGCCAGTAGCGGGCCGCTGAGCTGGCCGGCGGCGAAGCAGGCGGTGAGCATGCCGGCGTTGCGCTGGGTGGCGTGGGGCGCCAGTTCCCGCGAGCGCTGCATGACCAGTTGCATGCAAGCCAGGAACGGTGTGCCGCAGAGGATTACGCCCAGCGCCAACCCCCAACCGCTGCCCAACAGGCAGGCAAAAACTCCGGCTGCTTGCAGCCACAGCGTCGCCATCAACCAGTGACGCGTGGTCTGCGGATCGTGACGGCGCAGACTCACCAGCAACACGCCGATTGCCGCGCACAGACCGAAGCTCGGCCAGAATAGGTCTGCCTGCCATTGCCCGTGAAACTGCGCGTTGGCCATCTGCGACAGGAACGTCGCCGGGATGATGTAGCCGACACCGTACAGGGCGTAGATCACCGCCAGACGCCCGATGCCACGACTCGATGGATTGACTTCTGCCACAGCCATCTTCGCTGCGACTGGTTGCGGCAGGAGTCGCCAGACCCCCAGCATCATCACCAATGCCGCCGCTGCATAAATCAGCCACAACGTCGCAGAAGTCTGGTTCAGCAGATGTGAGACCAGCGCCAACACGCCTGTCAGAAAAATCCCCAAGCCGGGTCCGGCAAACACCAGCGCCCCAAGCCGTGGACGACCCGTCGCGGCAGCCAATGGCTGACTGAGCGTCGTAATCATCACCATCACCCAGGCACTTGCCACCCCGGTGCCAAAGCGCAGCAGCAGATGCGACCAGAAGCCATTGGCCCAAAACGACGCCAGCGTCAGCAGCACACACAGCCACAGGCCACCGTGCAATCGGCGCTGAACCTGCTGCGGACGGTGGGCGAACATCGCATCCACTGCACCGAGCAGGTAACCAAGGTAGTTGGCCGCAGCAATCAGACCAGCGGCAGTCAGGTCGATCTGTCCTTCACTGAGCATATGCGGCATTTGTGGTGTGAGGGCGAAACGCCCGATGCCCACGGCCATCATCAGGGCGACGAAGCAGGCGGATAAGCGAATCAGTGGTGACATGGTCTGGATTCCGTTGGAAGGGCAATGACCGTCAGGCTAAGACTGATTGACTTTCTTTAAAAATGAATAATAGTGAGTAACTTGTTCTGTTATGGAGAAAGGTTGTGGAGTTCAGCCAACTGCGGATCTTTCAGGCAGTCGCCGAGGAAGGTTCGATCACCCGCGCCGCCGAGCGCCTGCATCGAGTGCCTTCCAATCTTTCGACCCGCCTGAAACAGCTGGAAGAGCAAATGGGCGTCGAATTGTTCGTCCGTGAGCGTCAGCGTTTGCAGTTGTCGCCTGCGGGGAAAGTCCTGTTGGACTACACCGGCAAACTGTTTGCCCTGCGTGATCAGGCCAGCGCGGCGGTGATGGGCGGGCAACCGGCGGGGGATTTTGTGTTGGGCACCATGTACAGCACGGCGGCGATCCATTTGCCGGCGCTGCTGGCGCGGTATCACAAGCAATACCCGGCGGTGAACCTGCAAGTGCAGTCCGCGCCGAGCGGTGAGTTGCTCGAAGGTTTGCTCACCGGACGCCTCGACGCGGCACTGGTGGACGGGCCGCTGGAGCTGGCCGGGCTCGACGGCGTGCCGTTGTGTGAGGAAAGGCTGGTGCTGATCACTGAAGCCGATCATCCGCCGGTAAGCAGTGCCAGAGATGTCGAAGGGCGCTCTGTTTTCACTTTTCGCCAGGGTTGCTCGTACCGCATGCGGCTGGAGGCATGGTTCGCGCACGATCACGCAGCGATGGGCCGGGCGATGGAGATCGAGTCCTATCAGGGCATGCTCGCTTGCGTGATTGCCGGCAGTGGCGTGGCGCTGATGTCGGAGTCGATGCTGGCCAGTCTGCCGGGGCGCGAGAGCGTCGCGGTGCACCCTTTGGCAGAGCCGTTTGCGGGTGCGACAACGTGGCTCATGTGGCGCCGGGGCATGGTTGGCGCCAACCTCAATGCATGGATCGAAGTGCAGCAGGCCGTCTATCCCGCGCCTTTGACTGAAAGTAGGGAAACGGCTTGAACCGATGGCAGCAGACTCTGTTCAATTCAGTAACAGATCATTGCGGAATTGCTCAAGCATTGCGTAGGACTTCGGACTATTATCAGTGCGAAGCGGCCTCAGAATTCCGGTCGCTCGGCACCACCCTGAAGGGGGCATGACGATGAAAGAGAAAATTCAAAATTGGCTGCACGATTTGGGTGTTGCCCTCGGCTTGATCGAACCGCCTCTGCAACCGGTACCGATTCGCACGGACGACGAACAGCGTCGGCGTCAGCAGCGTCGGCGGTAAGGCCCCCGACGTAAAGGTTCAAAAGACTTAAGATCAAAAGATCGCAGCCTTCGGCAGCTCCTACAGAGATCAGTGTAGGCGCTGTCGAAGTCTGCGATTTTTTGTTTTCAGTGACGCGCAATCATCAGCAAAAACCGGCTCAAGTCATTCGCGGTCTTCGCTTTCTTGAGCAGGTGATCCTCTTCGGCGGTAAACGCCGTCAGTCCGAATTCATCTTCCAGATGGAAGATCAGATCCTCGATATCCGCCTTCTCCAGGCCCAATTGCACCAGACTGGTCTTGTCATCGAATTCGCGGTTTTCCAGCAGACGCCGGATGAACCGATGTACGGCGGCACGCACGGCAGCTCTTCTCATGGCAAATTTTTCTGGTTGTTGTTCTGCTTGAGTACAGCAGGCGTCATGCGTGCCCGCGCAACCATTCGTCAATCATCGAGCGCAAATGCTCCCCGGAAAAACTACCGAAATGCCCGCCATGCACAGTGCGGATGGGCAGTGACTGCAAACGGCGCAGACTGGCAGCGTAGTCATTCAGATTGGAATGGTAGGCGTCTTCGATCAACGGCCCGTCGTAGATGATGTCGCCGCTGAACAGCGTTTCGCTCGCCGCTTCATACAGGCTGATGCCGCCGGGCGAATGCCCCGGTGTGTGCAGCACCTGCAACGTACGATTGCCCAGATCCAGCACGTCGCCATCCTCGATAAACCCGGTGGCCGGCGCGGCTTTGACCCGGTATTCGGCATAGCACAGAGGGCAGTCCGGGTGCGCCTCGAACATGTCGTCGCCGACGAAGGCGCGACTTAAATCATTCTCGCCATCCGGCGCCGCCAGAATGTCCGCCTCGGCCGGGTGCACCAGTCGCTCGGCAAATTCGTGATGCCCGGCGATGTGGTCGAAATGGCAGTGGCTGGCCACCGCCACCAGTGGCCGCTCGGTCAGCCACGGCAGTTGCTCGCGCAGGCTGACCAGCCCGGAGCCACTGTCGAGCAACAGATCCTTGTCGCGACCCTGAACGTGCCACAAGTTGCAGCGGTAGAACGGGCGGATGTACGGCTCGTGAATCAGGCGGATGCCATCGCTCAGGGTTTGCACTTCGAACCACTGATCGCGAGAAACAATCTTCATCAGCACATTCCTTTAGACGAAAAAAAACGAGTGTGGCAACCGACGCCACACTCGTCGAAGAAAGCATCAAGTCATCATGTTTCAGCTTAGATCGCGCTAGCCAGGGGCGCAGGACGACGCGATGCCAAGCTGACCACCACAAAACTCACCAGACCTACGGCCAGGCTGTAGTAGATCGGCGTGTTGGCGTCCAGACCGTCCTTGAACATGAACACCAGCGCCGTGGCAAAACCCATACCCATGCTGGCGATCGCGCCGGCGGTGGTTGCGCGTTTCCAGAAGATCGCACCCATCAGCGGGATCAGCATGCCGCCCACCAACAGGTTGTACGCCAGCGTCAGGGCGCTGATCACGTCGTTCACCACCAGCGCAATACCCAGCACGACGATGCCGGTCAGCAGGGTGAACAGGCGGTTGATGCCCAGGCTCGACTGTTTGCCGCCGCGCAGTTTCGGCAGCAAGTCTTCAGTCAGTGTAGTGGCAGCGGCGAGCAGGCCGGCGCTGGCGGTGGACATCATCGCGGCCAGAGCAGCGGCGATCACCAGACCACGGATGCCATCCGGCAGCGACAGTTTGACGATCGCGGCGAAGGCGTTGTTGACGTTGTCCAGATCCGGGATCAGTACGTGCGCAGCCATGCCGATCAGGGCGCAGGCCAGACCATAAAGGATGCAGTAGATGCCCGCGATGCTGCCAGCGTACTGGGCGACTTTGGCGGTCTTGACGGTGAACACCCGTTGCCAGATGTCCTGACCGATCAGGATGCCGAAGAAGTAGATCATGAAGTAGGTGATGATCGTGTCCCAGCCGATGGTGGTGAAGCTGAATGCAGTAGCAGGCAGTTTCAGCACCAGTTCATCCCAACCGCCAACGCGGTACAGGCAGATCGGCAACAGGATGAACATCAGGCCCACGGTCTTGATGATGAACTGGACGATGTCGGTCAGGGTCAGCGACCACATGCCGCCGATGGCCGAGTAGATCACCACCACGCCACCACCGACGAGTACCGAGATCCAGAATGGCAGGTCAAACAGCACTTGCAGTACGGTGCCGATCGCCAAGATCGAGGTCACGCCGATCATCAGCGCATAGGCCAGCATGATTACCGCGCTCGCCGAGCGGGCCATCGGGTTGTAGCGTTTTTCCAACACCTGGGTAACGGTGTAGATTTTCAATTTCAGCAGCGGTTTGGCGAGGAACAGGTTCAGCGCGACGATGCCGCAACCGAGCGCCGCACACAGCCAGAAACCGGAGATGCCGTGCACGTAGCCCAGACGCACGGTGCCGACGGTGGACGCGCCACCCAGTACGGTCGCAGCCATGGTGCCCATGTACAGGCTCGGGCCGAGGTTGCGACCGGCGACCAGAAAGTCTTCGTTGGTCTTGGCTTTGCGCATGCCGAAGTAGCCGAGCAAGAGCATGCCGGCGGCGTAGATGAGGACGACGAATAAATCCAAAGCCATGATGGCGTGTCTCCGATTGTCTTTTTTATGGTGAAACAAATTTGGTTTGGTGTGGCTGCCCTTTGTGGGAGCGAGCCTGCTCGCGAAGGCGGTCTGTCAGTCACATCAATGTTGAATGTGCTGAAGTCTTCGCGAGCAGGCTCGCTCCTACAGGGGACCTACGTCAGGCGGCCTGACGCAGTTCAGGTTTTGCTGCGACTTGGCTGCGAGCATCCTTTGGGCCGAACACTTCGCGCGGTTCCGGGAACAGGCTCAGCAGCGTCAGATACACCACCGAAGCCAGGCCCAACGTCACCGGTAAGCTGACGTCGATCCCGCCCGCGAGCTCACCCAGCGGGCCAACAAACTGCCCCGGCAAGTTGACGAAGCACAGGCCGACCGCCGCGCTCGGGATCCACGCACCCAGCCCACGCCAGTTCCAGCCGTGGGTGAACCAGTAGCGGCCACCCTGTTCGCCGCGAGTGAACACTTGCAGGTCATCCGGGCAGTAGAAGCCGCGACGCACCACCAGGCCGATGATCATGATCACCATCCATGGGGTGGTGCAGGTGATGATCAGCACGGCGAAGGTCGACACGCTTTGCACCAGGTTCGCCGCGAAGCGCCCGATGAAGATGAAGGCAATCGACAGCACGCCGATCAGCAAGGTCGCCTTGACCCGCGACAGCACACGCGGGAACACGCTGGACATGTCCAGCCCCGTGCCATACAGCGAGGTGGTGCCGGTGGACATGCCGCCGATCACTGCAATCAGGCACACCGGCAGGAAGAACCAGCTCGGCGACACCGCCAGCAAGCCGCCCACATAGTTGTTGGCCGCGATGTAGTCCGGCGCCTTGATCGCGACGATGGTCGCGGTAGCCAGGCCGAACAGGAACGGGATGAACGTCGCGATCTGCGACAGCACCACGGCGGCCATGATCCGCTGCTTGGAGGTTTCACGCGGGATGTAGCGCGACCAGTCGCCGAGGAACGCACCGAAGGAGATCGGGTTGCTCATGGCCACCAGCGCCGCGCCAATGAAAGCTGCCCAGAAGCCCGGTTGACCGAGGCTGACAGTACCGGCGTAGTGCGCGTCGAAAGGACCGGCGAAAGCAAAGATACCCAGCAGGAACAACAGGCTGGCGCTCCACACCGCGATCTTGTTCACCCACAGCAGAAAGCGGAAGCCGTAGATGCACACGGTCAGCACCAGAATCGCGAACAGACCGTAGGCCAGGCCCAGGGTCAGGTCGGTTTCCGGCAGGCCGATCAGGCGTTTTGCACCGCCGATCAGCGCATCCCCCGAGCTCCACACCGAGAGGGAGAAGAAGGCGATAGCGGTCAGCAGCGACAGGAACGAACCGACGATCCGCCCGTGCACGCCGAAGTGCGCACCGGACGACACGGCATTGTTGGTGCCGTTGAGCGGGCCGAACAGGCCCATCGGTGCGAGGATCAGCGAGCCGAGCAGCACGCCCGAGACAATTGCCCAGACGCCGGCCTGAAACGACAGGCCGAACAGCACCGGGAAACTGCCGAGCACGGCGGTGGCAAAGGTATTGGAACCACCGAAGATCATCCGGAACAAATCCGTCGGGCCTGCGGTGCGTTCGTTGTCCGGGATCTGTTCGACCCCGTGGGTTTCAATCTGCGTGAGGCTTTGGTCGTTGTTGTTGTTATTCATGATCTGCTCCGATCATAAAGGCGCGCTCATCGTGCGTGAGCGTCTCCTGTCTTGGCTAAGGGGCTGGCAGCCCTTCCGGCATTGCGGACCAAGGGGCGTGGCAGGCCAGCCCATGGCCTTGTTGGTCTAGGCTCGACGCTT